>NZ_JBLOJT010000173.1:0-1821 GCF_047785745.1 Streptococcus pluranimalium
TTCATGCATTTGAACCAGTGTTTTTTTATAGAAAACTTTGATTGAGAAAGACAAGGCTTTGATATGTGATTAAGGTGTAGAGATAGAGGGTTGCTGGTTTGGAGAGAAGGGTAATCCAGCAGAATTTTTTAAAGGACATCTTACTGAGTCCTGCCACCATACAAAGAAAGTCATCAGGAAAGCCAGGTAAAACAAAGGCACTTATGAGAAAAATGTCAAAACCACGTCCCTTGTCTAATTTTGTCATGTATTTATCATAGGTTTGCTCGGAAATAAAGGATTTAACGAAGCTTTCACCGTACTGTCTAGCCAGATAAAAACTCAGTAGCGATCCTGAAAAAATACCAATGAAGTTATAGATAAATCCGTAGAATGGCCCAAAAACAGCATGCCCAACAACACAAGTCATACCTCCTGGAATAATAGGATAAATGACTTGAATGATTTGTAGAAGAATAAATATCGCAGGCCCCCAAATACCTAAACGAGTGATGAAGCTTTGGAAGGGACCACCTACTGCAAAAATATGACTCTGCGTTTTGATATAGTAGAAGACGATTATCGAGATGATTAAACCTAACAGGCTAACAATTTGAATCCATTGTCTGTTGGATAATGATGGGTTTAATTTTGGCATATTGGAACCTCTATGATTTTCCTTATTTTCATTTATCATAACAAGATAAGGCCTTTCTAACATCAGCCTTAAGGCTGAAAGATAGAAAGAAAATAATTGAAAAATATAGTTATTATTTGACAATACTAAAAAACCTAACCAAATGGCTAGGTTTTTTGGGTAATTACAAATCATTGTAGGATCCTTGGAAGGTTGTTCCGTGGCTGATATCACCGTATTGATAACCTCTATCAAACCAGCGTTGACGCTGTTCAGACGTCCCGTGCGTAAAGCTATCTGGAACTACTCGACCATAGGCTTCTTCTTGAAGGGTATCATCCCCTACGGCATGGGCAGCCTGCATGGCTTCTTGAACATCACCTTTTTCGAGAAGGCCTTCGTCTTTAACATAGTTAGCCCAGGCACCAGCATAATAGTCAGCTTGTAGTTCTAAGCGAACATTGAGTTGGTTGGCTTCAGCCTCTGATTTTCCTCGACGAGCTTTGGTATACTCTGTCATTGTTCCTAATTCATTTTGGACGTGGTGTCCTACTTCATGGGCGATAACATAGGCTAGGGCAAAATCACCTTTAGCGCCGTATCGATTGGATAATTCATCATAGAAACTTAGGTCTAAATAAATTTTCTCGTCAGCAGGACAGTAGAAGGGACCAGAAGCTGCTTGTCCAACACCGCAAGCAGTCGTGGTATGACCAGAATAAAAGACAAGTTCTGGTTCTGTGTAATCTCCCATTCCTTCTTCTTTAAACTGTTTATTCCAGTAGTCTTCTGTTGAACCTAAGACCTTACTAACAAACTCAGCATCTGCATCACTGACATTGGTATTTTTTTTCTGAGTAATTTGATTGGATTGGTAGGATTGACTGGTACCACCTGTGAAAATCCCCGATAGGGCACCTCCACCACCAAACATGAGAAGAATGATAATCATGAAGAGTTTCATTTTCCAGGAGCCTCTTGAAAAAAGAATAGAGAGCAGAGCCCCTCCTCCCATACCACCTGCTCGTGAGCTACCATAAGATTGCTGGCCACGGCGGTCATCAATATTGCTACTTTTTCTAAGATCATCTATTTTCATTTTATTATCCTCTAAATTTATCTGATAACTTAATTGTACCAAAAGTCTCTTGAAATAGCTTTCCTAATCAATGGAAATCTTTAAATTTGTTATAATGAAGAAGATA
>NZ_JBLOJT010000174.1:0-1795 GCF_047785745.1 Streptococcus pluranimalium
ATGGAGCCTAGCGGGATCGAACCGCTGACCTCCTGCGTGCAAAGCAGGCGCTCTCCCAGCTGAGCTAAGGCCCCACAAAGACCTCTCAAAACTAAATAAAGATTCCAAACGTGCTTCCGTTTTCCTTAGAAAGGAGGTGATCCAGCCGCACCTTCCGATACGGCTACCTTGTTACGACTTCACCCCAATCATCTATCCCACCTTAGGCGGCTGGCTCCTAAAAGGTTACCTCACCGACTTCGGGTGTTACAAACTCTCGTGGTGTGACGGGCGGTGTGTACAAGGCCCGGGAACGTATTCACCGCGGCGTGCTGATCCGCGATTACTAGCGATTCCGACTTCATGTAGGCGAGTTGCAGCCTACAATCCGAACTGAGATCGGCTTTAAGAGATTGGCTTACTGTCACCAGTTCGCTGCTCGTTGTACCGACCATTGTAGCACGTGTGTAGCCCAGGTCATAAGGGGCATGATGATTTGACGTCATCCCCACCTTCCTCCGGTTTATTACCGGCAGTCTCGCTAGAGTGCCCAACTCAATGATGGCAACTAACAATAGGGGTTGCGCTCGTTGCGGGACTTAACCCAACATCTCACGACACGAGCTGACGACAACCATGCACCACCTGTCACCAGTGCCCCGAAGGGAATTTCTATCTCTAGAACGGTCACTGGGATGTCAAGACCTGGTAAGGTTCTTCGCGTTGCTTCGAATTAAACCACATGCTCCACCGCTTGTGCGGGCCCCCGTCAATTCCTTTGAGTTTCAACCTTGCGGTCGTACTCCCCAGGCGGAGTGCTTAATGCGTTAGCTGCGGCACTGAGTCCCGGAAAGGACCCAACACCTAGCACTCATCGTTTACGGCGTGGACTACCAGGGTATCTAATCCTGTTCGCTACCCACGCTTTCGAGCCTCAGTGTCAGTTACAGACCAGAGAGCCGCTTTCGCCACCGGTGTTCCTCCATATATCTACGCATTTCACCGCTACACATGGAATTCCACTCTCCCCTTCTGCACTCAAGTTTAACAGTTTCCAAAGCGTACATTGGTTGAGCCAATGCCTTTAACTTCAGACTTATTAAACCACCTGCGCTCGCTTTACGCCCAATAAATCCGGACAACGCTCGGGACCTACGTATTACCGCGGCTGCTGGCACGTAGTTAGCCGTCCCTTTCTGATAAGCTACCGTCACAGAGTAAACTTTCCACTCTTACTCCCGTTCTTCGCTTATAACAGAGCTTTACGATCCGAAAACCTTCTTCACTCACGCGGCGTTGCTCGGTCAGGGTTCCCCCCATTGCCGAAGATTCCCTACTGCTGCCTCCCGTAGGAGTCTGGGCCGTGTCTCAGTCCCAGTGTGGCCGATCACCCTCTCAGGTCGGCTATGTATCGAAGCCTTGGTAAGCCGTTACCTTACCAACTAGCTAATACAACGCAGGTCCATCTCATAGTGAAGCATTTGCTCCTTTTAAATTAACAACATGTGTTATCAACTGTTATGCGGTATTAGCTATCGTTTCCAATAGTTATCCCCCGCTATAAGGTAGGTTACCTACGCGTTACTCACCCGTTCGCGACTCAATCGATTCAAGTGTAGCAAGCTACGATAGAATCAATTGCGTTCCACTTGCATGTATTAGGCACGCCGCCAGCGTTCGTCCTGAGCCAGGATCAAACTCTCATTAAATAGTTTGAGCTAAGCTCAGTCAGTTATCATCTGACTTATTTTTCTTCTTGACAGGTTACTTCCGTAACCCGCACGTTTGGTTTCTTTATCCAGTTTTCAAAGGTCTT
>NZ_JBLOJT010000175.1:0-1780 GCF_047785745.1 Streptococcus pluranimalium
GGTCCAATCCATAATGGCATCCGAACGTTCTAAGGGATTACCTTTCTCTGATAGTTTTAACAAGATTTTTTCATCGTCTGTGACTAAATGCATGACAGCTCTCCTCATTACTTTTGATTCTATTATCTCATTTTTGGGAAATTTAGGGAGTTTTTAGAGGTGCCCATTACAAATTGTCTTTCTATTGTTTTTTAACATTAATCCTAAAAAGTTCCAGTGCTTGAAGTGTTATAATAAAGAAAAATGATTTGAGAAGATAGGAGCACTGATGACCAATCATAAGATTTCCAGAATTTTTCCTTTTGACATCGCCAATATGAAAAAGGTGGAAGACCTTTTAGTTAAGGAAGGCATTCGTCTTGATAAAAACCTAGACTACACCTGTGCCATTTTTGGTGAAGATAATCAAGTCATAGCAACGGGGTCTTATTTTGGCAACAGCCTACGTTGCCTTTGTGTTTCTAGCGATTATCAAGGAGAGGGATTGATAGGCAGTATCATAAGCCATCTGATTGAGGAGGAATATGCTATCGGCAACTTCCATCTCTTTGTCTACACTAAAACTTGCTCTGCCAAATTTTTCAAAGATTTAGGCTTTACCGAAATCGTCCGCATTGACAATAAGATTAGCTTTTTAGAAAATAAAAAAACAGGCTTCCAAGATTATGTAACCTCTTTGGAGAAACCTGCAGAACATTCTGATAAGATAGCTACCCTAGTGATAAACGCTAACCCTTTTACACTCGGACATCAATATCTGGTTGAAAAAGCTGCCGCTGAAAACGATTTAGTCCACCTCTTCATGGTCAGTGAGGACAAAAGTCTTGTTCCCTTCTCAGCTCGTCACAAACTTATCACATCTGGACTGTCGCATTTGGATAATATCATTTTTCATGAAACTGGACCTTATCTGATTAGTCAAGCTACTTTTCCAAGCTATTTCCAAAAAGAAGAAAGTCAAGTGATTCAAAGTCAATCCTTATTAGACACAGAGATCTTTTTAAAAATTGCTAAAGAATTAGGCATCACTAGACGCTACGTGGGTGAGGAACCAAACAGCCAAGTCACAGCTATTTACAATGAGATTATGAAAGAGCAATTAGCACAAAATCAAATTGACCTCCTTATTGTGCCACGAAAAATGACAAATAATCAGGAGCATCTCATCAGCGCTTCAACTGCTCGGCTAGCCATCAAAGAAAACAATTGGGAGCTATTAGAAACACTTGTCCCCAAAACCACTCTTGAGTTCTTTCAATCCGAAGCATCAAAGCCCATTATCGATAAGATAAAAAAAGCAGATAATATCGTGCATTACTAAATAAATAAGCCTCTATCATTTCTGCAGTGGGTCACGCAACCGCAGGGGTTATGAGGCTTTTCAGCATGTAAAAAGTTTCATACTATAGTCAAATGAATTAACTGTCAGACTAGATTGCATGTAAGCGCCTAATAACCAGGTATCTATTCTGTTTTCCATGCCTCTAGTATACTGTTATCAGAAAACAGAATTGGAGGCTATTGTGATGTCACAACCCATTGTTCCTTTGGAAACGTCTCAATCTCGTCGTTTTGATATGAAAAATAAAAACGAGATGGTGCTGAAAATGCGTATTGGAAAAGTTGAACTAAGCTTGTTCTAATCTCTTCGTCAAGAAACACTGGAAACTATTTTAGAACCTGTATTTACAAAATCATAGAGCCTTTAAAAGCCGACTAATGTGTGATAGTTTGACAAAAGCAACCTCTGACGATACGGACTTTTCAACATCCTTAGCTA
>NZ_JBLOJT010000176.1:0-1739 GCF_047785745.1 Streptococcus pluranimalium
TAAAACTAAAATTCTCATCGCTTTGAATACTAAAAGGGTCAGGGGAGTGACCCTTTTAGGTTGTCTCTCAAAAACCGGAAAGAGAGAAAAAGAGAGAACCAGAACGATTCTCTCTAGATGTTAATTATAAGTCACCCCCAACAGTTGACGAAGAGCCAAAATAAAAAAGCACTCCCCTAAGGAAGTGCTCAATTAGAAGTTGTCTGACTCTAATTGTTATTTTGGGAAAACTTAATTGTTAAAATTAAGCTTCGATTTCTGAAACGATACCTGAACCAACAGTACGTCCACCTTCACGAATAGAGAAAGTAGTACCTTGTTCAACAGCGATTGGGTGGATCAACTCAACTTCAATAGTTACGTTATCACCAGGCATTACCATTTCAGTACCTTCTGGCAATTTGATTGAACCAGTTACGTCAGTTGTACGGAAGTAGAACTGAGGACGGTAGTTGTCGAAGAATGGAGTGTGACGTCCACCTTCTTCTTTAGAAAGAACGTAGACTTCACCTTTGAATTTAGTGTGTGGGTTGATTGAACCTGGTTTAGCAAGAACTTGACCACGTTCGATTTCATCACGTTGAACACCACGAAGAAGAACACCAACGTTATCTCCAGCAAGACCTTCGTCAAGTTGTTTACGGAACATTTCAACACCAGTAACAACTGCTTTAGAGATTTCGTCTTTGATACCAACGATTTCAACTTCGTCGTTAACTTTAACAGTACCACGGTCGATACGTCCTGAAGCAACAGTACCACGTCCAGTGATTGAGAATACATCCTCGACTGGAAGAAGCAATGGTTTGTCAGTATCGCGTTCTGGTTCTGGAATGTATGAGTCAACGATTGACATCAATTCCATGATAACGTCTTCTTGAGCTGAATCACCTTCAAGAGCTTTAAGAGCTGAACCTTGAACAACTGGAAGATCATCACCTGGGAAATCGTATTCTGAAAGAAGGTCACGGATTTCCATTTCAACCAACTCAAGCAACTCTTCATCATCAACAAGGTCAACTTTGTTCATGAAGACGATAAGGTTTTTAACACCAACCTGACGTGAAAGAAGGATGTGCTCACGAGTTTGTGGCATTGGTCCGTCAGTTGAAGCTACTACAAGGATAGCTCCGTCCATTTGAGCGGCACCAGTGATCATGTTTTTAACGTAGTCCGCGTGACCTGGAGCGTCGATGTGAGCATAGTGACGAGCTTCAGTTTCATACTCAACGTGTGCAGTGTTGATTGTGATTCCGCGTTCGCGTTCTTCTGGAGCAGCATCGATAGACGCATAGTCTTTTGGTTGGTTAACTGATGAAGGCAAGCGACGTGCCAATACAGTTGTGATAGCTGCTGTCAATGTAGTTTTACCGTGGTCAACGTGTCCAATTGTACCAATGTTAACGTGTGGTTTACTACGATCGTATTTTTCTTTTGCCATTTTAGGAAAAGCCTCCAATAAAATATATTTTATAGATAGACAGTAGGCAATACGGTCTAACTTTACCCTCTTATTCTATCAAAATGTCATAGAATTGCAAGTGTTTTATACACTTTTCAGTATTTTCACCATTTTTGGGTATCTACTAAGGAGAGAGATAAATAAGATTGCAAGATATTACAAGTATTTAGCTACCTTCTTCAACATTTAATCTAATTATCGCAATAATCATAGAACTAAAATCATCAAGTAGCTACTTATTGAGATTGAATAATATTTACTCGTGGTGCTAGTTGAT
>NZ_JBLOJT010000177.1:0-1681 GCF_047785745.1 Streptococcus pluranimalium
CCCGCGTTAGGAACTAACGCGGGTTTTTATTCTAGAAGAATTGTTTTCCGTTTACTATAAATGTTCGGATAGAAATCAAAATTAAAACCATAATGCCAATTAGGATTATCGCGGTAATGAACAAGGTGTAGGGCACGTCATGCACACCTTTTAGATATTGACTGAGGATACCAATAAAGGCCCAAATCACACCTAAAGTAAAGAGGGAATTTTTGCTTTTGTAGGTATATCCACCAGTAAAAAGAATGGCAATTAAGAGAATCCCCATCGTCCAAATACTGTCGCTAACCCCAAATCCATCCCAATTCATTTTCACTAATGTTGCGGAAATATTGACAAAAGTTGCAATCAAGACCCAAGACGTATAAAGTGAAAAAACTACTTTAGCAAGTATGTTCCCTGTATAGCCACGTAACTTTCGCAACAAAAGCATTAAACTAAACAATAAGCAAAAAATTAAGACCGTGGATACCGACAACCACTCATAGGAGAAACTCACAATCCATAGGGCATTAAATGCACAACTTGCGATAAATAAACGACCTGTTTTGTGAATGAGTTCTTGTTGGGCTTTTTTGCGTATTTGAGTAAAAGCATAGAGCACACTGATGGCAAGTAAGAGGTAAATAACTCCCCAAATACTGAAAGCATAGCCAGCAGGTGTAATCAGTGTAAAGTATTTATCTGAAATATCGGCTTGGCTCATATTATTAATTTTCCCACTACCGCCTAAATAATTGAAGAATAACATTACGAGAAAAGTAATGCTGTTAAATAAGATTTGGCGTAAGGTTGTTTGTCTGTTGATTGTCACAATATCTCCTCCCTTTGTTTCATTATAACGAAATGAAGCAAAGGAGGCGAATATAATCCCTTTACATATAAAATAGGAGATAGCTACAGGCTATCTCCTGGAATTGAAGTATTATTTTAGTGTTTCAAAAAGTGCACAGAAAAGATAAAAGACCTCCAGACGCCCTTGGATTTCTCCAAAAAGTCTCGATATTCCCTAAAAATACACCAAATTTTGACATCGGTATAAAATGTGATGTCCCTTCCATAATCAATTTATCTATTTCTTCATCATGAAGCATCATGTAATTTCGAACAATTACAGATCCAAAAGAATGCCCGTAAAGAGTCATAGGAATATCAGGATAAATTTCCTTAATATAACGCGTTATAGCATACTGGTCCGCCACAATATCATCTATACTACTGACATATCCACTTGGATTATTTGCATCAATTGAGTAACCATGTCCTCTATTATCTGATAAAATCACCGCATAGCCATGCTCAACTAAAAACTGGGTAAAGTCATAGTAATAATCTTTATATTCTCCAGCACCATGAACAATCTGTATAATTCCCTTAGGTTTATCTACCTTAAAAACTCTAAAAGCAATGTTTAACTCATCTACTGGACTCTCAATAATGCCGTCAATAGTATCTACCGTCTCTTGATAAATGTTTCGTCTAACGATCCCTCCCTGATCAAGCCAGCTTTCTTTAAGTTTAAGTTGCTGATGTTCCTGATAAACGGCATAAGCTTGAGGAACTAGACAAAACATTAAGAAAATGCCTAAGATACCTATCGCTACTTTTTGCCAACGTTTCTGACAAAGTAAATGATTCAAATATTTTTTCAATTAATCCAATTTCCTTTACTTTTATAATA
>NZ_JBLOJT010000178.1:0-1628 GCF_047785745.1 Streptococcus pluranimalium
TAAACACTCAAAAAGAGAGAACCGGAACGATTCTCTCTAGATGTTAATTATAAGTCACCCACTACAGTTGACGAAGAGCCGATTTTCCCTTCTTATCCAATCAAATTTTTAAAAAAGTCAACAATTTGTTGCCAGATACCTTTTCCTTGTTCAATAGCCTTATTGGCGTCAAAATTAACATCTATACCTTTGAAACTACCATCTGCTTTAGACACAATACTGTCTTTTAAGTCATTCAAGGTATTCACAAAATCGCTGTTACTAATGATACCGCTGTTTGACAAATTAAGAGCAAAATTGACGATCAAATTCATCTGACTGTCGCTGATACTAGATTTTAGGTTATAATTTTCCAAAGTATCTTCGACAATTTTTTGGATATCATCCTTAGTTAAGCCTTTTCCAGACTGCGCAACTGCTGATTTGATATCAGTCAGAGCGACATTGAGCTTATCCGCATCGTACCCCTCTTTACCTTGGTTTTCTTGGTTAATATCCGATAAAGTATTGAGCTCTTCTTGAGCTAGCTCTTTACTTTCATCAGATACCTGGGCACCATTTTCTTCTAAAGAATAGTAAATCCCTGCCAAGGCCGACTCTCCAGTTACAGGAATCGGTGCTGCGATTTCAATGTCTGCATGTTGGATACCCAAGGTAACCGCAGCATTGCGATACATGTCTTCAGTAACCTTGGTAATATTTTCAGGCGTTACAATACTAACATTTAACGTTTTAGAAGCCCCTAACTTTTTAATTTTGACCGATGAGTACAACTGTAAACTGTTATCATCTGCAACATCCATGATTTTAGCATAACTACTTGTGTTTAAGGTTCTTAAGTCAGTATCTTTTCCTTCTTGATAATTCAATAAACGAAGTGTTTCCTGTTTTTGGGAATCTGATAAAGAGTAACCTAGCACATAATCTGGTTGTACATAACTTTCGTCAATGACAGATTGCACCTGACTTTCTGCTAAAGTACCGCTTGCAAAGGACAGTGAGGCAAGAAGAATCCCTGTTGTTGTTATGTGTTTTTTGATAGACATATTTTCCTCCATATACTTTTTGACATTCTTGAAAATAAATGGTTTGCCAAAGAGATTGATAACATCATTATAACCTCTCAACCTTAAAGAAAAGTTTCAAAAAAACAACACTGGGCAAAAAATCCATCCTCTCAATATAGAGTTCGTTTTAACATCCTAAGGCAGTGGTTGGGAGCACCGCTTAGCCTTTCCCCTGCACAGTTGCTTAGGAACTTTAGTCTCAAGCAACCATTGCTAAATGGCTGTTTCGTTTGCATTTTACGCTCGGAATCAGACCTAGAACAGTAGATAAAAGCTGTGCCTTTTCTATCTGCAACCTTAAAAAATCTCCCAGATTTTTTGAGCTATGTGGAGGTGGTTGAAAAGGTTCTGGGACCCTTTTTAATCGGGAAATAAAGCTTTTCGAAGCAAGTGTCAAAAACTCTCCAGTGAACCGTTTTAAGTCTTAGCCTTATACTCGAAGAAAATCAAAATCTGACTAGAAAAAGCGTCGTAGCTAGAACTAAAGTTCATCAAGGGAAACTTGACAATATCATATTTTGATTTTCAATGAGTATTAAAACAAGATCGCGAAGATTAACT
>NZ_JBLOJT010000179.1:0-1602 GCF_047785745.1 Streptococcus pluranimalium
AAAAACGGATTCTCATTGCACTAAACATTAAAAAAGAGAAGACCAAACTGGTCCTCTATAGAATATAGCTGACATCAACCCACTACAGTTGACAAAGAGCCAATATAATTTTACGCAAAAAAAGAGCACACACTTGACATCGCTTAGGGCTGCTGGATTCCTCCCCTGACCCACTTCACGCACAAGTGTTGCTCCATTTATTAGTATAGCATATTTTTAACTTATTGCAAACTACTTTTTTTATCAGTTTCCTGAGCTAAACGCTTAGCTACCTTCTTTTGCTCTCTTCCTTGGCGGAAAAAGGTCTGCATGATGGCTGCACAGTCTGCTTGTAAAACACCTTTTTCGACCTGCACACGATGGTTCAACCTTTCATCTGTCAAAATGTCATAAAGGCTACCTGCGGCCCCAAACTTCTGATTTGGTGCTCCATAGATGACTTGCGGAATACGAGCTAGTCCAATAGCACCGCTACACATGACACAGGGTTCAATAGTCACAAACAAGGTTGCCTCAAGCAAACGCCAATTCCCGACTGTGCGATTAGCTTCTTGGATGGCCATAACCTCCGCATGCATAATTGCTTGATTGAGTTCCTCACGCGCATTGTGGCCACGTCCAATAATCTGACCGTCCTTGACAATAACACAGCCGATAGGAATTTCATCCTTAGCTAAAGATTTTTGAGCTTCTTTCAAAGCCTCCTGCATAAAGTAGGCTTTTTCTGTTTCTGTCAATTCTTGCATTAGAGCTGTCCTAAATCCCATGATTTATGTGGTTCAGCTAGCTCGACTGGAATATCACCAGCATATTGCTGCGCTTCTTGACGAAGGATTTCTAAATGATTATCTGGATCAATACCTTCTGGAGCTACAGGTGGCATATGGGTTAAGACTAATTTTTTGACACCAGCCTGAACAGCAATCTCCCCTGCTTCTTTAGTAGTCAAATGAGCTGGATGATTTTCATTCCCTTCATAAAGGTAAACATCTGCCAAGAAGAAATCAGCACCTTTGACAAAGTCTGGTAAGGCTTCAAAATAACCTGTATCTGCTGTAAAAAGAAGGATTTGACCAGTTTCACGTTCGACAATGCGAAAAGCATAGCAGATAACAGGGTGGACCGTTTTGATAAAGGTAATGTCAAAAGGACCGATACTTTGCGTCCCATCAACATCATAGACAATCCCTTCTGACACATCTGGCAGACTTAATTTTTCAAACTCATCCTTATCTTCATTGTGGGCGTAGATAGGGAGCACTTTTGGTTGCCATAAGTGTTTGGGATAGAGCTGGCGGTAATGACGCAGAACTCCTAAATCTGCCACATGATCAGGATGATAGTGTGAAATCAAGACAGCATCCAAATCCAGCGGGCTAATTTCTTTTTCCAATTCATTTAAAGAGCGTGAACCTACATCCATCAACAGTTGAAAACCATCGTGTCCTGTCAGCAGATAAGATGTCGTTCCACCGTCTTTAAATGGGTAACCTCCCCAGCAACCAAGCGTTGTCAATTTCATACAAAAACCACCTTCCTTTCTTCTATTATAACAAAAATCACCTTAATTCTGACAAGTTCAAGCCAATGGTGGAGAAAAAT
>NZ_JBLOJT010000018.1:0-23669 GCF_047785745.1 Streptococcus pluranimalium
TTTAGACCATTTATAGGTGCGGTGTTTGGAGAAATAGGGTTCAAGTTGAGCCCATTCTTGATCAGTTAAATCAGTATCATATGCTTTTCGTGTCATATCTTTAGTTTAACATTTTTTATGAATACAGGTTCTAAGTCATGTGGGACCTTTTGCATACAATCAAAAAGCCCTATAACATCCGTAGTGGATTTACCCACTACAGTCTTATAGAGCCCTTCTTTTTGAGGTTTGTCTTTTTTTCTTATATTATCTTTTGAAGCATCGGAAGTTTACTGATCATGACAGGAACAAGATTAGACGGCTATTATCGGATGATTACGGCTTCTCAACTAAATCGTAGTTGAGGGTAAAATTAACGAAAATATTCACTTGTTAAAGAAAATAATCCACAGAAAAAAGTTGATCTAGTCTGCAGAAGCCAAGTTGTTGTTGATTATATTTGGTTTTTCCTTGTGAAACGAGGCAACTCTCGTAATCTATTTTGACTTTATTATAGTCTTAAAACACAAAAAAGTCCATAGACAGATAATTCTAAGGACCTTTTCGTTAATCTAAACACTTCTCAATCGAGAAGTGTTTTTGATCTTATTAATCACGTCCTTCAAAGACTGGAAGGCTGATGATTTCAATTTTGTAGCCATCTGGATCTGTAAGGAAGTAGAACATTGGTTTTTGATCTGGCAATCCTTTGATATCAGTAATGGTATAACCAGCTTCTTCATGAGCTTTATGAAGGCCTTCGATATCTTCAACGCCAAGTGCGATGTGACCATAACCGTCACCAATTTCATAGGCACCGTGGCCGTAGTTATAAGTCAATTCAAGTTCGTACTCATAACCTTCGGCACGAAGATAAACAATCGTAAATTCTTGCTCAGGGAAGTCTAAGCGGCGGTCTTCAGTCAATGACAAAGCATCAGCGTAGAATTTTAATGAAGCGTCTAAATCTTTAACGCGAACACACGTATGTAATGGTTTCATAATAGTCTCCTTTTTGAAAATGCCAAGCATTTCTTAGTTCACCTAACATTTTATCAAAAAGTCTAGTCTTTTGCTAATGATAGTACTTATTTATTAGCCACCTTAGTTAAAGATTGAAATAACATCCTGACGATCTTTACGTTTACGAGGGTGTTTCGGATCTTCTAGACGATAGCCTAGTGACAGCATACTGGCAATCCCTTCTTTTTCGATGTCAATAACACCATGTTGAGCCAAAATAGCATTGACTTTAACATAAGGGAAGCCTTCAATTGGGCAAGAGTCAATTCCCAGTAAAGCAGCAGAAGTCATCATGTTACCTAAGGCAATGTAAGTTTGTTTGGCAGTCCAATCCCAGAGACGACGCTCATCGTCTGCGATTTCCATGTCAGATTCTTGGAAGATTTGGTATTGTTTCAAGCGAGCATCTAAGGCTTCTGGATCAGAAATACCACGGCGAACTAAACTATTGTAGACCGATTGACTATCGTAACGGGCGTTTTTCTCAGCGATTAAAAGAATAAAATGGCTGGCTGTTTCTAACTGCGATTTAGCGCCCCAAGAAACAGCTTTGATGGCCTCTTTGACGGCTGTATTTTCCAAAATGATAAAACGCCATCCCTCTAATCCGATAGATGATGGGCTCAACCAAGCAGCGTCTAAGATAGTCTCCAAGTCTTCTTGAGGAATTTTTTATCTTGATAGACACGCATGGCAACACGTTTTTGATAAGCATCTTGTAATTGTTGACGAATGTTTTGATTATCCATAATGTCTCCTTTTCTTTGGAGATATGATACCATTTTCTGCTTATGGTGACTATGATTGACCCTTGAAAGTCTATCTTGAAACGTGATAAGATAGAGATATTTAGGATAAGTTTGACAGGAGGAATTATGGACCAACATCAAAAGGCAAGAGCGTATTTATCAGAATCAATTTTGTTTCTCATTTTTTAGAGGCATTATCGTTGGCTTGATTGCAGGAATTGTGGTCAGTAGTTTCAGGTTATTGATTCAGGTACTTTATGAAAAATTTTTGCACTTATATGAATTGGCGCATGAGCATTCTATTTATCTCATCCTTATTTTGGGCTTGTATATTCTAATATCTCTATTTGTGGGGAAATTATTACTGTCAGAACCGCAAATTAAGGGATCTGGTATTCCTCAAATTGAAGCGGAATTGAAAGGACTTATACATCTAAACTGGTGGAGCGTGCTCTGGAAAAAATTCGTGACAGGTCTTTTAACCATTTCCAGTGGGATGCTCTTAGGGCGTGAAGGTCCTAGCATTCAACTGGGTGCTATGGTTGGTAAAGGGGTCGCAAGTAAGTTTAGGTTGACTTCTTTTGGTGAGAAAACCTTGATTGCCAGCGGTTCGGCAGCAGATATTGCAGCAGCTTTTGGGGCGCCGATAGCAGGTCTTCTTTTTGTCGTTGAAGAAGTCTATCACCATTTTTCCAGAACGGTCTGGATTACAACACTAACAGCTAGTTTAACGGCTGACCTTGTTTCAAAACACTTTTTTGGTATGGGATCTGTTCTAGAGTTTCCCTCCAATTTAGCGCCGCTCCCTCTGAACGTTTATTGGCTTTATCTGATAATGGGGTTAATTTTTGGCTTATTGGCTTTTGTCTATGAAAAAGTGGTATTGGTTGCTGGTGATTACTTTCAGATACTTGGAAAATTTTTTCATCTCAAACCAGCCTACTTTAGCATCCTTGCGCTGATTAGTGTTATACCCTTGATCTACTTTCTCCCCATACTATCAGGCGGTGGCCATGACGTTATCGTGACTCTCTCAGAACTCAATCTCGGTTTTTGGGTCTTGCTGAGCTGGCTTATTATCCGCTTTGTCTATTGTATGATTTCTTATGGTAGCGGTGTTCCTGGTGGTATTTTCTTGCCAATACTATCCTTAGGAGCCTTATCAGGTGCGGCCTTTGGTGCCTTGGCTATTCAACTTAACGTGATAGATGGACATATGTTTAGCCTTTTTGTTATCGCGGAGATGAGTGCATACTTCGGCGCCGTATCAAAAGCTCCTCTAACCGCTATTGTCTTAGTCTGTGAAATGGTGGGAAACTTGTCACAACTTATGCCGCTCGCCTTCGTAACCTTGATTTCTTATACCGTCATGGATTTACTCAAAGGAGCTCCAGTATATGAAGCCATGCTGGACAAAATGTTTGTGGATAAGGAAGTCCAAGTCTCTGAAAAACTCATGTTACTGCAGTGGCCAGTCTCAGATAAAATTGCTGGCAAGCAGGTCAGAGAGCTAGAATTCCCGCAACAGATTTTGATTACCAACCAAGTGGTTAATGGTAAAAACGAAGTGGTATCCGGCTCATCGGTGCTTTATTTAGCCAATACCATTGATATTATCATTCGGGAGTCTGATCGACATTTAGCTGAAAAATATTTACTTTAAGTTAGGAGAATGCTATGAAATTGACGATTTTTTGTGGTGCTAGTTCAGGAAAAAATCCTGTCTATGCTGAGAAAACGAAACATTTGGCGGCTTGGATGGTAGCCAATAATCACAGTCTCGTCTTTGGCGGAGGTAAGGTTGGTTTGATGGGGATTATGGCAGATAGCCTGATCGCTGCTGGCTGTGAGACAATAGGTGTCATGCCTACCTTTCTAAAAGAGCGTGAAATTGCTCATACTGGTTTAAGTCAACTGATTGTGGTAGACGATATGCCCAGCCGCAAAGCTAAAATGATGCATTTGGGTCAAGCTTTTATTGCCCTTCCTGGCGGTCCAGGAACCCTAGAAGAGATTTCAGAAGTTATTTCCTGGTCACGGATTGGACAAAATGATAAACCTTGTGTTCTATATAATATTGACGGCTATTTTAACCATTTGAAAGCACAAATTGCCCACATGGTCCAAGAAGACTTTCTCAGTCAAGAAGATAGGGATAAAGTCCTTTTTACAGATGATATTGATGCAATCGCCAATTTTATCAAGGACTATCAAGCACCTCAAGTTAGAGAATATTAAAAACAGCTGATCTAGGTCAGCTGTTTTTAATATTTAATTATTGGTATCTATCCTTCAAAGTAAAGTAATTCTTTTGGTGTTTTAGTGAAAGTCTCAAAACCATTTTTAGTCACGTAGCCACAGTCTTCGATACGGACACCGACTCTACCAGGAATATAGATGCCAGGTTCAACAGAGAAACACATGCCTTCTTGGATTTCCATATCATTACCAGCCATGATAGACGGGAATTCATGGACATCCATACCGATTCCGTGTCCAAGACGATGGTTGAAGTAGTCACCGTAGCCAGCTTTTTCAATTACCATTCGAGCAGCAGCATCAACTTCGGCTGCTGTAACACCAGGTTTGATAAAGTCTTGTGCGGCTAATTGTGCCTCCAAACAAAGCTCGTAAATATCTTTTTTGAACTGATCTGGTTGACCAACAGCAACGGTACGCGTCATATCACTGGTATAACCACCAGTTTCAACACCTAAATCAAAGAGAAGGAGCGCATTGTTTTCAATATGATTGGTTCCAGGAATACCATGAGGGTTAGCAGCGTTATTGCCAGTGAGAACCATAGTGTCAAAGCTCATCTTGGAAATGCCTTGTTTTTTGAGTTCAAATTCAATCTGTGCGATGATATCGGTTTCGGTGCTATCGAGTGAAATGTTATCAAATCCTATTTGTACAGCCTTGTCAGCCCATTCACCAGCCACCAACATCTTGTCGATTTCATCTTGAGATTTGATCAGGCGCATGTTTTGTACCAAAGGAGTTAAGTTAACAAAGGCTCCAGTGAAGATAGTTTCTAGTCCTTTAAACTTAGTAACATTAAGATTGTCAAATTCTACTGCAACTTTAGCAAAATCAGTTTGTGGCAAGATAGCTCTTATTTTTTCCCATGGATTTTCGGAATCTTGGTAGCCGATAACTGGGAAGTTGAGTGTATTTTCAGCGCGTACAGCATCTAGTTCTGGTAGGAAAAGAATTGGTTGCTTATCAGCTAGCAAAAAGAGAAACATGTAACGTTCATGAGGGTCGCTAGCGAAACCTGTTAGGTAGTTGATGGTTACAGGATCAGAAATAACCGCAGCTGCCACATCTTGTTTGAGTAAATTTTCTAAAAGCAAATCAATTTTTGTCATATCATCCCTTCTTTCTGACTCTTATTTTTTCAGAAAATACCTTAAAAATCAAGCTTTTACAGTTTTTTTCTCCAGATTCTCAAATAAATTAACGAAAAAATATCGTTAGACTTGAAAGTGTTTCCAAATCATGATAGTATATTTGATGAAAGCGTGATTTTCAAATAATAAAAATCAAATGAAAGGAAACGATTTATGAATACAGATGATACTATTACGATTTACGATGTTGCCAGAGAAGCTGGTGTATCGATGGCAACAGTTAGTCGAGTTGTCAATGGAAACAAAAATGTTAAAGAAAACACTCGGCAGAAAGTACTAGAGGTTATTGACCGTTTAGACTACCGTCCAAATGCCGTAGCCCGTGGTCTTGCTAGCAAAAAGACAACAACAGTTGGGGTTGTTATCCCAAATATTTCAAATGCTTATTTTGCCCTCTTAGCCAAAGGGATTGATGATATCGCTGAAATGTACAAATATAACATTGTACTGGCGTCAAGTGATGAGAACGACGATAAGGAAGTCAATGTTGTTAACACGCTTTTTGCCAAGCAGGTTGATGGCATTATCTTTATGGGACATCGCCTAACGGATAAAATTCGTGCTGAGTTCTCACGTTCAAGGACACCAGTAGTTCTTGCAGGTACCATTGACTTAGAACATCAATTACCAAGTGTTAATATTGATTATGAAAAGGCTGTTGAAGGAGTGGTATCTGACCTAGCTAAAAATCACCAAAAAATCGCCTTTGTCTCAGGACCGCTTCTTGATGACATCAATGGTAAAGTTCGTCTAGCAGGCTATAAGGATGCCCTTAATGCTAATGGCATTGATTACACTGAAGGGCTTGTTTTTGAGGCTAAATACCGTTATGAAGATGGTTACGAATTGGCAGAACGTGTGATTAATTCAGGTGCAACAGCTGCTTATGTTGGAGAAGATGAACTAGCTGTGGGACTCTTGAATGGACTCTTTGCGGCTGGTAAACGTGTGCCAGAAGACTTTGAAATTATGACAAGTAATGATTCTGAAATTGTCAAATACACACGTCCTAACTTATCTTCAATCAATCAACCAATTTACGATTTGGGTGCCGTTGCCATGCGGATGTTAACTAAAATCATGAACAAAGAAGAATTGGAAGAAAAAGAAATCATTCTTAATCATGGCGTAACAAAACGCGATTCAACGAAATAGATAATACTGTGCATTCATAATTCTAAAGTTTGAAAAGACAACACGTAAGATAAAAGTTGTCTTTTTTATTTTTCAGACAACGTTAATTAATTGAAGCAATAGACAAAAGCATGCTATAATAAGCTCGAGTATTTAATACACAAAATAGCGTTTTTTAATAATTTAATAAACAGAGGAGTGACTGTCGTCATGTTTTTTAATGAAAAAAGATTAACATTTTCGATTCGAAAATTTTCAGTGGGTGTAGCCTCTGCCATAGTTGGTGTGGCTTTACTTGGAAGTGTTTTGCCAGCTAAAACAGTCTCTGCCAATGACGAACTGATTCAAAATCAACAGTTGGGGACCAAAACTATCCAATATAAATATGTTCTTGAGTCTGATTTGACTGAGGATGAAAAGTTGAGAATTCAAGAAGAATTGCCTAATTATCAAGTGGGAGATTATGATACCTATTTCATGGTTTATCGACCAAAAAGTGACACTCTCCCTAGTACGGGAAACAAAGGTGCCGACTTATTACTCGCATCTGCAGGAGTAAGCTTATTGGTGCTTGTTTTTCTGCGACACAAGCGTCAAAAAGCAATGTTATCAACGATAGTTATTCTTGGGGCAACCAGTGCTATTAGTGTTTCTGCTATTTCTTCAGGTCTATTATCACATCATGACAAATCTTTTACCTTGTCTGTTGGAACAACCATTCCTGAAACAAAAATAGAAATTGATCAATATGAGTTTGTAGGCTATATTTTGGATGCAGCTAGTGAACAAGCTTTCAATGATTTTTCTCAGCCAATTGTTCCTGTCAATCAAGCTAATTCTTTGGGTGATGTTGATACGACTCTTCCTAAGAGTATCTCAGAGGCTTTATTAAGTGAGGTATCTCATTCAGAAGTTACAAGTCTTTCAGAAGCATCAACCAGTGAGATAGCTCAATCAGAAGTTCTAAGTAATTCAGAGGTCTCAACAAATGAGACTCCGTATTCAGAAATTGTAAGTGCTTCAGAAGTTTCAACTAGCGAACTCTCACCATCAGAAGCTGTGGTAATCTCTGAAACGTCACCTCTTGTAACGACAAACCATATTGAAGTACCATATGAGACAATTTATCAAGATGATGCGACTATAGTAGTGGGGCAGGAAAATATCGTTCAAGCTGGTCAAAACGGGCTTAAACGTCTCACTTATCATAATGGACAATTGGTGTCTGAAGAAGTGACGGTTGCACCGATAGCTCAGATTATCCGCCGTGGCACTAAGGCAGCACAACCAGAAACCAGTATCAGTACCAGTACTGTAGTGAGTGAAATGGTTTCAATGAGTACAAGTATTGTAACCAGCGTAGTATCAAGCACTACTATGGTAACCAGTACAAGTATCGTAGCCAGTGATAGTGATTCCTTGGCAACCTCAGAAGTTTTGAGCGAATCTATAGTGACATCGGAAGTAACCTCAGAAGTTGAGGTTCCAATTGTAGTCCCTGTTGAGTCAACTATTTCTACAGAAATATCAGTGTCTCCAAGTGAGTCAGCAACTGCCATTCCTCTGCCATCAGAAGAGAATGTGACTTCTGAAATTAGTATTAGTCAGTCTCCTGAAACAAGCCAATCTGTCAGCGATGCGATTAGTACGAGTACATCTTCAGTATCAGAAACTGCAGAATTACCAACGGTCACAGATCCTATTATCTCTAGTGACATTGAAGAAACTATCGAAATCATCTCATCTCCAGTCATTGAGGAGATTGATGATAATCTTTGGGAAGATGAAACTCAAACCATTGAAGGTAGTGATGGAGAGACGTTAGTAACAAGAACCTATCAAACCATTGATGGTGTTCGTCAACCGAACCCTGTCGTAACTGAAACCGTAATCCTTGAGGCTCAACCTACGATTATTAAAGTAGGAACGAAACCCATTAGAGGTAGTGTGTCAGAGAGCTTTGAACGTCCAATTGCCTTTGATGTTCGCTACGAAGATGATCCTAATGCCCTAATTGGTACTAGTTATACCAAACAGGATGGTCAGGATGGCTTAGAACTTGTTACGTTAACTTATGACACTATCAAAGGTGACAAAGACGGTCAACCTTTAGAGACAGTAGAAACCCTTCGCCCAGCAGTTCCTCAAATTATTGTGCGAGGGACTAGTGACATTGAAGAAACTATCGAAATCATCTCATCTCCAGTCATTGAGGAGATTGCTGATAGTCTCTGGGAAGATGAAACTCAAACCATTGAAGGTAGTGATGGAGAGAGGTTAGTAACAAGAACCTATCAAACCATTGATGGTGTTCGTCAACCGAACCCTGTCGTAACTGAAACCGTAATCCTTGAGGCTCAACCTACGATTATTAAAGTAGGAACGAAACCCATTAGAGGTAGTGTGTCAGAGAGCTTTGAACGTCCAATTGCCTTTGATGTTCGCTACGAAGATGATCCTAATGCCCTAATTGGTACTAGTTATACCAAACAGGATGGTCAGGATGGCTTAGAACTTGTTACGTTAACTTATGACACTATCAAAGGTGACAAAGACGGTCAACCTTTAGAGACAGTAGAAACCCTTCGCCCAGCAGTTCCTCAAATTATTGTGCGAGGGACTAGTGACATTGAAGAAACTATCGAAATCATCTCATCTCCAGTCATTGAGGAGATTGCTGATAGTCTCTGGGAAGATGAAACTCAAACCATTGAAGGTAGTGATGGAGAGAGGTTAGTAACAAGAACCTATCAAACCATTGATGGTGTTCGTCAACCGAACCCTGTCGTAACTGAAACCGTAATCCTTGAGGCTCAACCTACGATTATTAAAGTAGGAACGAAACCCATTAGAGGTAGTGTGTCAGAGAGCTTTGAACGTCCAATTGCCTTTGATGTTCGCTACGAAGATGATCCTAATGCCCTAATTGGTACTAGTTATACCAAACAGGATGGTCAGGATGGCTTAGAACTTGTTACGTTAACTTATGACACTATCAAAGGTGACAAAGACGGTCAACCTTTAGAGACAGTAGAAACCCTTCGCCCAGCAGTTCCTCAAATTATTGTGCGAGGGACTAGTGACATTGAAGAAACTATCGAAATCATCTCATCTCCAGTCATTGAGGAGATTGCTGATAGTCTCTGGGAAGATGAAACTCAAACCATTGAAGGTAGTGATGGAGAGAGGTTAGTAACAAGAACCTATCAAACCATTGATGGTGTTCGTCAACCGAACCCTGTCGTAACTGAAACCGTAATCCTTGAGGCTCAACCTACGATTATTAAAGTAGGAACGAAACCCATTAGAGGTAGTGTGTCAGAGAGCTTTGAACGTCCAATTGCCTTTGATGTTCGCTACGAAGATGATCCTAATGCCCTAATTGGTACTAGTTATACCAAACAGGATGGTCAGGATGGCTTAGAACTTGTTACGTTAACTTATGACACTATCAAAGGTGACAAAGACGGTCAACCTTTAGAGACAGTAGAAACCCTTCGCCCAGCAGTTCCTCAAATTATTGTGCGAGGGACTAGTGACATTGAAGAAACTATCGAAATCATCTCATCTCCAGTCATTGAGGAGATTGCTGATAGTCTCTGGGAAGATGAAACTCAAACCATTGAAGGTAGTGATGGAGAGAGGTTAGTAACAAGAACCTATCAAACCATTGATGGTGTTCGTCAACCGAACCCTGTCGTAACTGAAACCGTAATCCTTGAGGCTCAACCTACGATTATTAAAGTAGGAACGAAACCCATTAGAGGTAGTGTGTCAGAGAGCTTTGAACGTCCAATTGCCTTTGATGTTCGCTACGAAGATGATCCTAATGCCCTAATTGGTACTAGTTATACCAAACAGGATGGTCAGGATGGCTTAGAACTTGTTACGTTAACTTATGACACTATCAAAGGTGACAAAGACGGTCAACCTGTAGAGACAGTAGAAACCCTTCGTCCAGCAGTTGCTCAAATTATTGTGCGAGGGACTAAGGAAGAAACAGAAGCGGATAAACAATCGCCCCTTGTTTTACCAAACAAACAAGTGGTATCAGTTGGGGAACGGCCTATTCCAGAACTCAGCCTTCAAACGGAATTGCTAACCAATGTTGCTGACTATTCGTGGGTGACGGAACCTGTGACTAGTGCTGTTGGTAGCGATATCCCAGGTCGTATTCGAATTAGTTACACTGATAATTCTACTGATGAAGTAGATGTTACCATTGATGTCATCGTACAAAAGTCAAAACCTGTATTGACCTTCGAACGGCTAATTGAACATGATGACGATAAGAAAGTCACACTAAACTACGACTTGACAGATCCAACGGATGCTTATCTATCTGCCAAGATTGAAATTGTCGACGATAAGGGACAGGTTGTCAAAACGCAGGAGCTGATTCATTTTGATGACTTTGATGTGACGGGCCTAGGTTGGTATACTCCATATACCTTAAGAACGACCCTTACTTATGACATTGGAGCAGGTCCTCAAACGGAAGCCTTGGAAGAAGTTCCTTTTGAGTTGGAGTACAAGAAAGTTGAAATCAAGCATGTTGATCGTGTTGAGCTTTACCAAAAGTTAGCGAATGGTAGCTATCAAAAAGTAGCTAGACTCGAAAACAATCCGACAGACCTTTCTTCTTATTATGTCAAGGTATTAGATGACAAGAGAAGGGCGATTTACTTGTCCGTCATCGACTCGACACAAACCCAAGTCGGTGATCAAACAGTTTACCAGATGCGTGCCACAGCTCCTCAGCTAATTGAATATATTGGTGGGGATACGGACAACCAGGCAGATTATCGTTTCTACATTCCGAAGTTCATTCCATCAGCAAATGGTAAATACACCCGTTTTGACGACTTGATCAAAGCTATCACGGAAGATCCGACAGGGACGTTTGAATTGGCAGATCATCTGGATGCCAGTGATTTCCAATTGGCAGATGGTGCTACTAGCTATATCCCGGGTAATTTCTCAGGAAGTTTAAATGGAGCCAATCATAGCATTACAGGCTTGAAACTTCCTTTATTCCATACCTTAAAAGGTGCCTTTACCATTCGGGATCTTGATTTGAAAGAGGTAGCGATTGTTCAGCCAAACGCTATTCAAATTGGAGCTTTGGCAAGATACACAGAAGGCATTAGCGGTCAGAGCCATATCACTAATGTTGCTGTTGAAGGCAATATAACAGGAAACCGATTAGTCGGTGGTGTGATTTATCAAGCCCGTAATACTACATTTGAGAATATTTCCTTTGAAGGAAATATTGACACCACAACCAGCTCTAGCACGAATATTTCAGGTGGTTTAGTCGCTTATCTCAGAGACAGCAGTACGATCAATAAAGGAAAAGTTGATGCTGTTATTACGGTCAATGCCAATGAAAACCCAGGACAATTCCATATTGGAGCCGTGTCTGGTGCAGCTGAAGTCAATGCGAGCCTACCAGAAGGCAGCATTCGAAATGTTAGCGCTACAGGTCACATTATCAACAAAGGTAAGGCGACAGCTAATATCGGCGGTGTGGTCGGTTCTACAACCCAACCGACACGGATTCGCAATGTTATTAGCAGTGTCGATGTAACCAATGGACAGGCCCTTATCGGACGAGCGGGATCACCTATGGCTTTAGATGGAACTGTTGTTCAAGTAGAAGGCACGTCATCCAATACTACTGAAGATGTCCCAACTATTTCAGAGCAAGACGCTCCAGATGTTATAGATGCTATGGCTATTACAGTAACTGCTAGAGATACTGATCGTCGTGACTTGAATGCATACGATGTTCAATATGGTCAGGTAGCAGGTTACCAAGCGAGTCATCAAGTGATCTATGAAAACCTTGAGAAGCTGCAACCGTTTTACAATAAAGAATCTATCGTCAATCAAGGCAATCTACTACCAGCAGGTCACGAGCTAGCGACCAAGACACTTCTGTCAGTGACACCAATGTCTGACCAAGATTTTGTCTCAAATTATGCAGCAGACAGAGAAAAAATCACTAAAATCCTGCTTTATTTTGCGGATGGTAGCAAAACAGAGCTTGCTGTTACTTATCTCGATACCTTTAAAGATACTGGGATTCTAGAGTATAGGATTGATGAGTTGGGGATTTTGTATACACCAGAACAAGTCTTGAACCACTATACGCGATTGGTGGATCAGATTTTCCCTGAGTTGGATAGCTTGGATTATTATGATCCATCAATCCTTGCAGCGCTTGGCAAGTCTGGAAATACCACTGATATGGATAAACTTTACCTCAAAGAATCCTATGATCAAATAAAAAATGATTTGACCCATGTCCTTCAATCTGTCTTTGCGACATCGGACGTTATGGCAACAGATCGTACGCATCTAGCGCAATATGCCCTGGATAATAAGGAAGCGCTCATAATGGGACTTGCTTATGTCAATCGTTGGTATGATATCGACTTTGGTGCTGTAAATGCCAAAGAGCTCATTATGTATCATCAAGATATCTTTGGACAATCGACCAATACGTTGGAATGGCTGATCAGTATCGGTAAGACTTATGACAGCGTGAGAATGATCAACCATTTGGACACCTACGCATCTACAACCAAGGGCCATACTGGTCGAGATAGTTTCTTTGACTACCTCAGCTTCTACCGCACCCTCTTTACCAATATGGATGAAAATACCTGGTTTAAGGAGGCATCAGAAGCCTATATTGTCGAAGCACCCTCTATTGCCAATCCGGATGCCGAAGTCAGAGCCTATCATAAATTGCTCAATGATGCAGAAGCGCGTAAGTACATCTTGCCACTGTTGACTGTTCGTGAGGGGATCTACTATATTTCAAATATGTCAACCATCAATTTCGGTATGTATGATCGTTACTTTGACATGAATCTCAAGACAACTGATCCAGAACGTTATGCACAAGAAGTTGAAAAGGTTGAAGCCAAAGTGGATGCCATGAATATTCGACTCCGTGATCATTTTGATTTCTGGTACCGCATGTCGCTAGAGACTGTTAAAGACCGCAATGTTAAGACCGTACCTAACTGGGATGGTTATTACCTAAATCGTAAGGGGCAAAATCAAAATAAATGGTTGCCGATGCTTGGCGCTGATGCTAATGATGCTATCAGAGATTTCTTTGGTCCATTAGAAGGTAGTCATGGTTCCCATTTTAAAGGCAATGGTTCAGGAGCCTATGCAACGGGTAGTCTGACTCGCTTTATCGTTTCGAAACTACTGGATGATGCCTCTATTTATACTCATGAAATGGTCCACAATTCAGATGGCAGCATTTACTTGGGTGGCTATGGCCGTCGTTTTGGACAACGAGCAGAGCTCTATGCTCAAGGTCTCTTGCAAGCACCTTACCATCCAAACACAGAGAACTTTGGCATCAATACTATCTTTGATTACAGAGGTACAAGCGCTGAGACGGCTGATACTCGTTACCAAGCCTTGTCACCGGATCGTTTCCAAGATTCTTCTGACTTAAAAGAGTATTTCAAAGGAAAGTTTGATGTTCTTTACACATTGGATCAGCTTGAAGCAGAAGCTATCCTGAAATTGTCTAAAGATGAACAACGCCGTTTCTTCAACAAGATTGAAAATACCTATGTCACGGATGCTGTCTTGGGTATTCCTACCCATGCTGGAAACACCATTCGTCGTTTAACCGAGGAAGAATTTCTCAACCTAAACTTGAATAGTATCAATGATTTGGTGGATAATGATCTAGTTAGTCATCGTCAGTTTAGCTTGCATGATGCAGATAGTAGGGATTACAACCGAAATGGGTACTATGACATTCCACTCTTCTCACCAATATATTCTGCACTCCACAATCCAAATGGAGCTCCGGGAGACCTCATGTTCCGCCGAATGGCCTTTGAATTGTTGGCTGAAAAAGGATATGAAGACGGCTTTTTACCGTATGTTTCAGACCAATTGGCCAATCAAGCTAGAGCCAGAGGCGATGTCGGAACAGAAACTTGGCCACGGAATCATGAGGTGGCTCGTGTTACAGATGACTTTGTCTTTAAAACAATCTTTAAGGATGAATATCAAGATTGGAAAGCATTCAAGAAGGCGATGTTTGAAAGACGTGCAGCCAAAATGGATGACCTTAAAGAAATCAGCATTACCTTTAATAATGAGGAGGTTGTGCTGAATTCACCAGAGAAGATCAGAGATCTCATGGACATGGCCTTGAAAGAAGATTTGAGACGTTTCTTGACATCCTATGAGGACACCAAGTCTCAACGAAATAATAACAACTATGCGCGTGATTCACGTGTCAAAGAATTGAAGGCAAAAATCTACAATGCCTATCTCCGCTTGACCAATGACTTTACAGATTCGATTTATCGAAACTAGAGCATTTGAGGAAATTGAAGAGTCTGAGACAAAAGTCTATCAGTCATAAAAAAATCAGAGATTCACGTTTGATGTGAGTCTCTGATTTTAATGTCTTATCCTTCTGGTATTGTATTTCAGTAGGTTATTGGCCATCAGAGCCAATCCCATGTCAATTTTTACTTGACGTTTGCCCTTAGTTGACAACGTTTGTACCCCAAACAAGCCTTTATCTGTCCAAAGACAGGCTCCACATCAACTTTACGTTGTGCGAAGATACGACTGCCTTCTTCAGATAAAAGCGCTTGACTCTCTTTTCGCTTTAATTCTTGGTATTTCTGGTTGCCATAGAGCCCTTTCTGAGGGGCTAGCTCAGGATAATCCGCCTTGTAACCCCTAATTTCCTGTTCAAATCCAGTAGTTGTTCTGTTGTTTTTGACATAGTCAAAATGATAATCCCAACCATCAGGATGGATGTAGGTATCGTTGATGTCATCATAAAGCCAGTTATTTAGATTCTTTGGAGATTGTTTCTGCTTTCTTGTCTGCTCCTTATCAAACATACTATATTTAATCAGGTGGTTAACGCCAAGTTGGTCTAGTAGGGTTAGGTTTTCTTCACTACCATAACCTGCATCTGCGACAACCATTTTAAGATCATGTGGGTAACTATCTAATAGTGGAAGGAGTGTTTTGGTATCGGTTGGATTTGGAAAGAAATCATAATGAAGAGCAAACTGATTTTCGGTAGCGATTTGAAGATTGTAGCCTCTGCTTTGAGTTGCCCGTTTCTCATAGGGACTCGCTTTTTCATTTTCAGGCTCGTGAATAAACAGTCTCTTCCCGGCACTGCACCCCAGACTGTTTCTTTCTTTCATCCGCATAAAGGTAGCGTCCGTGTCTGTCTTGGAAAAACGGTTGCGACCATCAAAGATTTCGTGGTAGTGTTCATACTTTTCAGAGCGAACTAAAAAATCATCTCTTCCTTTTCGGAGAACTTTCTTGAGCTTGCGGCGTTTGGTTTTTCTCTTATCCTTACCTTTGACAGGTTGCTTTTCAATAGTCTGATTTATCTCTTCTAATTCATTTTCCAAGAGAGTGACAAAGTCAGCTAACTGTTCAGATATGATCCCTTCTTCATCATCTAAGGAGATAGCTTCCTTAATGAGTGGACTAATGTCTTCTTGAAAGGTGTGACGGATGCTTTCTTGAAGTTTGGCAGAAAACTTATCAACATCCTTCTTCCCAAAAAAACGATATTTATTGGCGTTAGCTTCAATCTTAGTCCCATCAATAGACAGACAGTCCAGAGAAATGAAGTCTTCCATCTTGAGACGAAGAGTGAGCTCAATGAATAACTCTCGGATTAAATCCTCCATGACTTTGGCGACACGGAACGGATTAATGGTTCGATAACTCATCACTAGTTGACCTGTCAGATATTGCATGGCTAGGTTTTCTACCATTAGTTTTTCGATTTTGCGATCGGAGAAGACACCTTGAGTATAAGCGAATAAGAGAGCAGATAACAACATTTTAGGATGATAAGATGGGCGACCAAAGGTATGGTAGAAGTCATCGAAACCATCTTCCTCTAGTTCATTGACCACTTTTTCAATCGTGAAGACAATGTGGTCTTGTGGTAAGTAAAAGATAAGTTCAAGTGGCAATGTGGTTTGGTCTTTTTGATGTTTGCGTTCGTCTTGGCTTTTATCGTTAAGCCTTGGTATTTGGTCCTGCCATTTCTTTGCCTCGGCATCATCTTTTTTATTCAAGGGTTAGGCGAGTATTCTGATAAGTCATAATAGAAGTACGAGACTGGGACAAAAGTTCCGGTCTTTTTACAACATTCTAGTCAGTCAAGCAAGACGTAGTGGCTGATTGAGCCCTAAGTCGCTGATTTCAGAAACGTTTACAGATCTATTCCAATGTATAGAGGTGGGAGTGAAACGGTTTGGGGAGAGTCTATTTCAGCCCGATCATTGACATAAATGAGTGAGTGGGAATCGAACCTTTTTGAGTTATCGATTTCTGTCTCACTCTTTTTTGATTTGATGACTGAATCCAGAGACTTTCAGATATTCCTTTTGAACCCTTTGAAAAATCATGGTAAAATAGTCTAACAAATTAGGAAGTAGGTCGTGTGTATGAACGAAACCCTCATGCAATATTTTGAATGGTATTTACCTGCCGATTCCAAGCACTGGCAACGCTTAAAAGAAGATATCGATACTTTAAAAAAACTTGGTGTGAATAAAGTCTGGCTGCCACCAGCTTTTAAAGGAACAGGTGTAGAAGATGTTGGTTACGGGGTTTATGATCTTTTTGATTTAGGAGAGTTTGATCAAAAAGGAACGATTCCAACAAAGTACGGCACAAAAGATGAGTACCTAAGTGCGATAAAAGCGCTTAATGATGCTAACATTATGCCGATTGCTGATGTGGTCTTGAACCATAAGGCGAATGGTGACGATAAAGAGCGGTTTAAAGTCCTAAAAATGAATGATATCAACCGTCAAGAGCCTATTTCTGAACCCTATGATATTGAGGCATGGACTCGCTTTACCTTTCCCGGGCGTCAAAAACAATACGATGAGTTTGAATGGCATTGGTATCATTTTACTGGTATGGATTATGATGCCTTAACTAATGAAACAGGCTTATTCATGGTCATGGGTGATAACAAAGGCTGGGCTAATCAAGAGTCTGTAGATGGTGAAAATGGCAATTATGACTATCTCATGTTTAATGATGTTGACTTTAGGCACCCAGAAGTAGTTGCTAATCTCAAAAAATGGGTCGAATGGTTCTTAAAGACTAGCCAAGTAGGTGGTTTTCGTCTAGATGCCGTGAAACACATAGATTCTGATTTTATGGCAGAGTTTATCCGTTATATCCGTGACCATCTCAAAGAGGATTTGTATGTCTTTGGAGAGTATTGGAAGGATGATACCGATGAAACGCTTGACTATTTAGATGATGTTGATCTGCAATTTGATCTGGTTGATGTTGTTTTACATATGAACTTTTACCAAGCTTCTCAGGACGGCCAAGAGTTTGATTTGTCACAGATTTTGGAAGGAAGCTTGATGCAGAACCGCCCAGATTTTGCAGTGACCTTTGTGGACAATCATGACTCTCAAAGAGGGCAGTCCTTGGAGTCTACGGTGGCAGACTGGTTTAAACCACTTGCTTACAGCCTTATTATGCTGCGCCAGGAAGGAAAACCTTGTCTTTTCTATGGCGATTATTATGGTATTGAGGGGGAGTTTTCTCAAGCGTCATTCAAAGATATTATTGATAAACTGGCTTATTTACGACAAAATCATGTTTACGGTAATCAAGTCGATTACTTTAATCATCCTAACTGTATCGGCTGGGTCAATCAAGGGGATGAGGAACATCCAGAGCCCCTTGCAGTGGTTTTATCAAATGGTGATAGTGGCTGGAAAGATATGGAGCTAGGGACACTACACGCTGGTAGGATGTTTCATGATTTTCTTGGACATTGTCAGGAAGAAATCACCGTAGATGATCAGGGCTGGGCGAGATTCCCCGTCCAAGCTGGATCGGTTTCAGCCTGGGTTCCTAAAGATTAAGAAAGTCAGTCCTCGGACTGATTTTTTGTTTTCTTAATGAAAATGTCTCCTGAATACGTTATAATAGGCCTTATGAAAGTATTACTGTATTTAGAAGCAGCAGACCAGCTCAATAAGTCTGGGATTGGTCGCGCCATAAAGCACCAGCAGAAAGCATTAGAGTTAGCTGGCATTGATTATACGACAAATCCAGAGGATGATTATGATCTTGTTCATATCAATACCTATGGTATTAAAAGTTGGAAACTTCTTAAACAAGCTCAAAAAGCAGGCAAGCGCGTGATTATGCACGCCCACTCTACCAAAGAGGATTTTGAGAATTCGTTTATTGGCTCTAATCTGGTTGCGCCTCTTTTTAAGAAACATCTGATGCGTTTCTATCAAGCGGCGGATTATTTGATAACGCCAACGGACTATTCAAAGCGACTGATTCAATCATACGGCATTACCACACCGATAGTAGCAATTTCAAATGGTATCGACCTTTCTCGTTATCAGCAAAGCGATAGTAAGGAAGCGATTTTTAGGGCGCATTTCAACCTCAAAAAAGGTGATAAAGTCGTTATATCAGCAGGTCTTTTCTTTGAACGTAAGGGAATTGATGATTTTGTCAAAGTTGCTAAACTGATGCCTGATGTTACCTTTATTTGGTTCGGTCATATCAATCATTATCTGATTCCAAGTCATATCAGAAAGATTGTTGAAGGGGGACACCCAGAAAATGTCATCTTCCCTGGGTACATTAAAGGAGACATTTATGAGGGAGCGATGACAGGAGCAGATGCCTTCTTTTTCCCAAGTCGTGAAGAAACAGAAGGCATTGTTGTCTTGGAAGCTTTAGCTAGCCGACAAAATCTAGTCCTACGAGATATTCCTGTTTACCAAGGCTGGATTGACGAACGCTCAGCCTATCTGGCTAAAAATGTTGTCGGTTTTACTTATGCTTTAGAAAAAGTTATGACCGGGAAAGAAGACAAGACTGAAGCTGGCTATCAAGTTGCTGCTAGTAAGGATATTAAGCTGGTTGCCGAACAGCTAGCTACTGTCTATCAAAAAGTATTGGAGCTCTAAGATGAGAGTTGGACTATTTACAGATACCTATTTTCCGCAAATTTCAGGAGTAGCTACGAGCATCAAGACTTTGAAAACAGAGTTGGAAAAATTAGGACACGAGGTCTTTATTTTCACAGCAACGGAAAAAAATATCCGTGTTGATGAAGACCCAACCATCATCCGTTTACCAAGTGTACCCTTTGTGGCTTTTAGCGAACGTCGTATCGTGTATTCAGGCTTGTCATCTGCCTATAAGATTGCAAAGGAACATCATCTTGACATCATTCACACCCAAACTGAATTCAGTGTTGGGACCTTTGGTTGGATGATTGGTAAGGAATTGGGCATTCCAGTTGTGCATACCTACCATACGCATTACGAAGATTATGTCCACTATATTGCCAAGGGTCGTCTGATTCGGCCAGGGATGGTCAAGTATTTTGTGCGTCATTTCTTGAGGGATTGCGATGGCGTTATTTGCCCAAGCCCTATTGTTTTAAATGTTCTAGATTCTTACAAAGTTAAAATTCCTAAGCGGATTATTCCGACTGGGATTGATCTGCAACAATATGAACGCCCAGAAATCCAAGAATCTGACATTTTAGCCCTACGACAAGAGTTAGGAATTGGCAGTGATGAAACCATGCTCTTGAGTTTGTCACGCATTTCTTATGAAAAAAATATTCAAGCTTTGCTACGTGCCCTTCCAGAAGTCATTTCAGAAAATCCTAAAGTTAAGTGTGTTGTTGTTGGTGATGGGCCTTATCTTGATGCTTTAAAAGAGTTAGTTGCTGCTTTAGATATTCAAGACTATGTGATTTTTACTGGCATGGTGGCTCAAGATAGAACAGCTTACTATTACAAGGCGGCTGATTTTCTAGTATCTGCTTCAACTAGTGAGACACAAGGACTGACTTATACAGAGAGTCTGGCTAGTGGAACGCCTATTATCGCACACAGTAACTCTTATTTAGAAGATTTGATTGATTATCCAATGTTTGGCTATCTTTATGATGATGGTGAAGATATCAGTCAGGCAATTTTAAAGGCAATCACTGAGACGCCAGCGATGACTGAAGACTGCCTTTCTCATAAGTTATATGAGATGTCATCAGAACGCTTTGCCTTATCGGTCTATGAGCTTTACATTGATGCTATTATTTCAAAGAATTATCAAGTTAGTACCAGTCCATTTGCCTTGGATGGTAAGAAAAAATACACGCATATCAAGTTAATGAGAAATACTTTTGGTGTTCCTTCAACACTGGTTAGAACAACAGCTCAAACCTCCGTTAAAGTGATGAAAACCCCAAAATTACTCGTAGATCGTATTCGTAGTATTTCTCTTAGGGATCGTGATTGATCAAAAATAACTTTGAGCTTTCTCTTGACAAACCTGTAAAATGCAGGTATTCTAAATAACAGAAGACACGTCTGTCAGTCGTCATTTTTGAGAGAGTATCCGGTTGGTGCAAGGATACAAATGGCCTGATGAGATACTACTTCTCATGATTTTATGCAAACATAAAAGGGTGGCTCCCTTATCGCCATTAGAGTTCTAGGGGCTTTTTGTCGTCTCTGGATAAACTAAGGTGGAACCACGTTACGACGTCCTTTTTGAGGGCGTCGTATTTTGTTTTTAAGAAGCTGGATTCCTTCTTAAAATAGAAACATAATAATCACGAGTGATGTCTTAACCAATTGCCTAATAAGCTAGCAGGATGATAGGTCTTGCTTACTAAAAAACAAAAGGAGATTCTTATGATTAAGATTACTTTCCCAGATGGCGCTGTCCGCGAATTTGAATCGGGTGTATCAACAGTTGATATTGCTGAATCAATCAGCAAATCTCTTGCTAAAAAAGCTTTAGCTGGTAAATTTAACGGTCAGTTGTTGGATACTGTTCGTCCAATTACAGAAGATGGTTCGCTGGAAATCGTTACTCCAGATCATGAAGATGCTTATGATGTGCTCCGTCACTCAGCAGCTCACTTGTTTGCACAAGCAGCTAAACGTCTCTTTCCTAATCTTCGTTTAGGTGTTGGTCCTGCCATTCAAGATGGTTTCTACTACGATACTGACAATGAAGCAGGGCAAATTTCAAACGAAGACCTTCCTCGTATCGAAGAAGAAATGCAAAAAATTGTTCGTGAAAACTATCCATGTATTCGTGAAGAAATTTCAAAAGAAGAAGCGCTTGAACTTTTCAAGGATGACCCTTATAAAGTGGAATTGATCAGCGAGCATGCTGACGATGCTGCAGGTTTGACCATTTACCGTCAAGGTGAGTTTGTTGACCTTTGTCGCGGTCCACACATTCCTTCAACAGGTCATATCAAAGTCTTTAAACTGCTTAATGTAGCGGGTGCTTACTGGCGTGGGAATTCTGATAATGCCATGATGCAACGTGTTTATGGAACAGCTTGGTTTGATAAAAAAGATCTTAAAAATTACCTTAAAATGCGTGAAGAAGCTAAAGAGCGTGATCACCGTAAACTTGGTAAAGAACTTGATCTTTTCCTGATCTCACAAGAAGTTGGACAAGGATTCCCATTCTGGCTACCAAATGGTGCGACAATCCGCCGTACTTTGGAACGTTACATCACTGATAAAGAGTTGGCATCAGGTTATCAACACGTTTACACACCCCCTCTTGCTTCAGTTGAATTGTACAAAACATCAGGTCACTGGGAACACTACCAAGAAGATATGTTCCCAACCATGGATATGGGAGACGGTGAAGAAATCGTCCTTCGTCCAATGAACTGTCCTCATCATATCCAAGTTTATAAAAACCATGTGCGTTCATACCGTGAGTTGCCAGTACGTATCGCTGAGCTTGGGATGATGCATCGTTATGAGAAGTCAGGTGCTCTTACTGGTCTTCAACGTGTGCGTGAGATGACCTTGAATGATGGTCACATCTTCGTAACACCTGAGCAAATTCAGGAAGAATTCCAAAAAGCACTTCAATTGATCATTGATGTTTATGGAGACTTCAACCTTACTGACTATCGTTTCCGCTTGTCATATCGTGATCCTGAAGATAAGGAAAAATACTATGATAATGATGAGATGTGGGAAAATGCTCAAAGCATGCTTAAAGCAGCCCTTGATGAAATGGAATTGGATTACTTTGAAGCAGAAGGTGAAGCAGCTTTTTACGGTCCAAAACTTGATATTCAAGTCAAAACAGCTCTTGGTAATGAAGAAACCTTGTCAACGATCCAACTTGACTTCCTTCTTCCAGAGCGCTTTAACTTGTCATACATCGGTGCTGATGGTGAAGAACACCGTCCAGTCATGATCCACCGCGGTATCATCTCAACAATGGAACGCTTCACTGCTATCTTGATTGAAACTTATAAGGGTGCTTTCCCAACATGGCTTGCGCCACATCAAGTAACCGTTATTCCAATCTCAAATGAAGCTCACGTCGACTATGCTTGGGAAGTTGCTAAGAAACTTCGTGACCTTGGTATTCGTGCAGACGTTGACGAGCGTAATGAGAAAATGCAGTACAAGATTCGTCAAAGTCAAACCAGCAAAATTCCTTACCAATTGATTGTTGGGGATAAAGAGATGGAAGACAAATCTGTTAACGTCCGCTGTTATGGTAAGAAAGAAACAGAGACAGTATCTGTTGATAGCTTTATCGAAGCAATCCAAGCAGATATTGCTAGAAAATCTCGTCCAGTTGAAGAAGCAGCTGACTGAGATATGATATATAGTAGAACCAAGAAATCCGAAAGGGTTTCTTTGTTTATCTTGAAAATGATAGCTATTTTAGGTGAAAAGTATATTGTTAATTATTAGAATTAATAATATAATATACTCGTGGTGCTAGTTGATTTTCAACAACAATAAAAAGCCCAAAAGGACTATACTGTAAGTGATAAAACAAACAGGAGGTAGTCCCAATGAGCTACTTACAGTATACCGCTAAATCCCATCATTTACAATGGAATATCAAACAATTATCCCAAATCAGCTCTCAATTTTATCGCCATTACTGTCCCGATTCGTTGAAGCATCGTCGTAATATCAGTTTAGCCAAAATTTCAGATGAGTCACTGCTTGTTTTATTGCTACTCCAAGCTGAGTTAGGGATAACATCACAACGCCGTTTTTACAGGATTTGTCACCTTTTCTTTGGTCATAACTTACTAGAAAGAAGCCACTTTAATAGACGAACAAAACAATTGATTTGGTTGGTTCAACTCATTCGACAAGCCTTGAGTGGGGCAATCTCGCTAGATACTATTGTGATTATGGACAGTTTTCCATTGCCGCTTTGCCAGCCTATTCGTAATCATAGCGCCAAGATTTTCAATGATGTCGCTGATATTGGATATAATGCCGCTAAAAACCTT
>NZ_JBLOJT010000180.1:0-1558 GCF_047785745.1 Streptococcus pluranimalium
TAAAATAGCAATCTTTTTTAAATTAATAAGCTTCTCCTTTTAATGAATAACTACGACTTTAGTCTACCATCATTTTAGACACCTGACTAATAGCTATTTTATATTAAGCCTTATAAAAATTAAAAGTCGCTCGAACAAAAAAACTAGACCGAAATCTAGTTTTTACATTGTGATTAAAAGGTTTGTTTCTTAGCTTTGCGTTCCGCACGACCGCGCGCCTTATTAGCAGCACGACGTTCTTTTTTACGTTTTTCATCAACAGCCCACTGGATTTTCTTTTTGTAGCCTGGCTTAACTTTTTTCTTTTTCTTCTTAACAAGACCAATCATCTCAGTATCTAGTTTCTGATAAGATTTTTCACGTTGGTTACGACGATCACGATCGTGAGTATCTTGAATACCACCGTCTTTTAAAACTTTTGCTTTAAAAGTAATACCCATCTTTTCCAATTCACGAATATCTGTGTCATCGCTTGGTTGGTAAAGGGTGATAGCAATTCCAGATAATCCATTACGTCCTGTACGCCCAACACGATGAACAAAGAAGGACAAGTCTTGCGGAATGGCATCGTTAATCACATGGCTGACTCCTTCAATATCAATCCCACGTGCAGCCAAATCTGTCGCCACGATATATTCAAAATCTAAGTTTTTAACTTGATTCATGATACGCTTACGTTCACGTGGTGGAATACCACCGTGGATTTTAGCTACTTTTAGACCATTGGCTAGAAGATAAGCATGTAGCTCATCAGCACGCTCTTTGGTATTAACAAAAATCATCGCCATATAAGGATTAATGACTTTGGATAATTTCAAAATATGCGTGTTGTTATCCTTACCTTTTGTTGAAATCAACCAGTTATCAATGGTATCTGAAATGACAGTACTTGTCTTGATTTGTTCCATCACCGGATTGGTCAAATATTTTTTAAGGAATGGCTGTAATTTTTGCGGAATGGTTGCTGAAAAGACCAGCATTTGGATATCTTTTGAAAAACTTGCTGCAATCTTATCAACAGTATCCAGAAATCCCATATCCATGGTCATATCAGCTTCGTCAACGACAAAGGTGTGGGCCTTGTAAATTTCCAAGTCACCGGATTTAACCAAATCATAAACACGGCCCGGCGTACCGATGACGATATGAGGCTGTGCTGATTTTAGGCGTTCAATTTGACGCAATTTATCCGTTCCGCCTACATAGTTAACGACACGGATTTCTTTGTCAGAATGCGACGCAATTTGCTTAGTCGCCTGATAAATTTGAGTAGCCAATTCGCGACTTGGCGCTGTGATAACCACTTGGACTTCTGCTCTTTCTTCATTCAATTTTTCAAAAATGGGCAACAAGAAAGTATGGGTCTTACCAGACCCTGTTTTTGATTCTCCGACCAGGTCACGACCTGAGCGAACGACTGGAATTAACTTTTGTTGTACTGGTGTTGGTTCTTTAAATCCAATCTCATCTAAGGCTGATTGGATATAGGTTTTAAAATTAAAATCTTTAAAGGACATAAGACCTCCTTTTCTTATGACTATTATAACATAATAAAAGC
>NZ_JBLOJT010000181.1:0-1557 GCF_047785745.1 Streptococcus pluranimalium
ATAAGTCACCAACTACAGTTGACGAAGGGCCTTATTTAATATCAAAGACAACTGATTTTACAGAAGTCATAGCTTCGATAGAGTATTTAACCCCTTGAACACCTGCACCTGATTTTTTAGCACCCAAGAATGGGAAATTATCGGTACCGCGTTGTGTTTTATTATTGATGTGTACTGTACCAACTTCGAGCTGTTCTGCAATTGAGAAAGCAAGTGGGAAGTCGTTTGTAAACACCGAAGCTTGAAGACCGTATTCAGATTTGTTTGAAATCTCAATAGCTTCTTCAACTGATTTAACACGGATAACTGGAAGAACTGGACCGAATGGTTCTTCCCAAGCTAATTTCATATCAGTCGTTACCTTATCAAAAAGGATTGGACAAATAAGGTTTCCCTCACGAATAATATCAGTTTTTGCATCTGCACCTTTTTCAACAGCATCATTGACAAGTCCTTCAACAAAGTCTGCAGCACCAGTATCGATAAGTGGTGTGATATCCGCATTATCTTCTGGGTTACCGATTGTTAATTTAAGAACTTTTTCACGGATGATTTCGACAAGTTCATCAGCAACTTCTTCTTGTACAAGAACACGTTTCACCGCTGTACAACGTTGACCTGAGTAACCAAAGGCACCATCTACGATGTTTTTAGCTGCTTTTTCAAGGTCTGCATCTTTAAGAACGATAGCTGAGTCTTTACCACCAAGCTCAAGCATGATTGGACGCATACCAGCCATTTTACCGATACGTTCACCAACTGAAGTTGAACCTGTAAAGTTAATAAAGTTAACAGCTTCGTGTTCTACAATGTAGTCACCAATAACAGAACCACGCCCTGTAATGGTACTGAAAACCCCAGCTGGGAGACCGGCTTCTGCAAATACCTCAGCTAAAACAAGACCAGAGATAGATCCTTGCGTAGGTGGTTTAAGAGCGACAACGTTTCCTGAAATCAAGGCTGGAGCAATTTTCGAACCAGCCAAATTGATAGGGTAGTTAAACGGTGAAATAGCAAGCACTAAACCAAGAGGTTCGTGACGTACCATAGCAATTTTTTTCTTGCTAGCGACATCAAAGCTACCACCTTCAAGAACCTCACCCTGCATACGAACGCCTTCTTCAGCTGCATAACGGATAATAGCTGCAGTGCGTGTCACTTCACCAACAGCTGATTTATAACCTTTGGCAATTTCTTTTGATAGAATTTCACCAATTTTCTCAGCGTCACGATCAAGGATATTAGCTACTTTATGTAAGTAAGCTGCGCGTTCTACATAAGAAAGTGCACGCCATGCTGGTTGAGCAGCGCGAGCAGTTTCATAAACGTAGTCAACATCTTCATGACTCATAGCTGGGACAGATCCTAATTCTTCCCCTGTTGCTGGAGCGTAGATTTTAATGTCACTATCTGAAAGTTTCCACTCTCCATTGACAAGGTTTTTATATTGTTTAGACAATTTATTTTTGCCTCCTTTATACTTATTATAGTATTAGTTTACCATTTAAAACATAGAATGCAATTTTCTGCTACGCAACATATCAATATAACTTAGTA
>NZ_JBLOJT010000182.1:0-1550 GCF_047785745.1 Streptococcus pluranimalium
TAAGAGACAGTCTAACAAAACCTGTATGATTTCAGTCACTGCTTTCAGAGTTTAAGCGTAGACATTGTTCATACTCAAAATAAACTCCACAAGGTCATATAGACTACTTCTACCGAACTAGAAAGCTTTTTTATCTATCCCCAACTAGCGGATAATACTGGAACTTAGCTATAGTTTTTTCATGTAAAAAATAAAAAATGGGTCTCTATTCGAAACCCATTTTATATTAATTTCTTCGTAAAATTACGCTTTGTTTGCTGATCCAAACACGTCAATACGTTCTTCAACAGCACCTTGGACAGCTTTCATACCATCTGCCAAGAATTTACGTGGATCGAAGAGTTTTTTAGCGTCATAACCAGCTTCGTCTGCATCGTAAGCACGTGAGAAGGCACGTGTAGCATTAGAGAAGGCAATTTGACTTTCAGTATTAACGTTAACTTTAGCAACACCAAGTCGAATAGCTTCTTGGATTTGCTCATCAGGAATACCTGAACCACCGTGAAGTACGATTGGGAATCCTGGTACAGCTTCTGTCAATTTCTTCAAGTGGTCAAGATCAAGACCTGTCCAGTTTTCTGGGTAAGGACCGTGGATGTTACCGATACCTGCAGCCAAGAAGTCAATTCCAGTTTCAACCATAGCTTTAGCATCTTCAACTGGTGCAAGTTCACCGCTACCAACGATACCATCTTCTTCACCACCGATTGTACCAACTTCAGCTTCTACAGAAACACCTTTCGCGTGAGCCAAAGCAACAACTTCTTTAGCTTTTTCAAGGTTTTCTTCGATTGGAAGATGTGAACCATCAAACATGATTGAAGTGTAACCAACTTCGATACACTCAAGTGCATCTTCGTAGTGACCGTGGTCAAGGTGAATAGCAACTGGCACAGTGATACCCATTGACTCTACAAGGTTCGCAATAAGTGATTGACATACTTTGTAACCACCCATGTATTTAGCAGCACCCATTGAAGTTTGAATAAGAACTGGAGCTTGTTTGCTTTCCGCCGCACGCAAGATAGCTTGTGTCCATTCAAGGTTGTTAGTGTTAAATCCACCTACAGCATAGCCGTTGTCACGAGCTGCTTGGACGAATTTTTCTGCTGAAACGATTGCCATTATAAAGGCCTCCTCTATATTTTTGGGGATTATTCCCCTTTACGTTCTATATTTTAGCATAAATAAGGCTAAAAAACCAGTTTTCTTCTAAGTTAAGCGTTTTCTTAATTGAAAGAATGAGAAATATATCACTTATTATCCCTCTATTTTATGGCTCATTGAATCATTTCGCTAGATTACTATTTAAATATTTTGAGCTGACAAAAGAAAAAACCAAGTCAATGACCTGGTTTACGATGCGGAAAGGGGGACTTGAACCCCCACGACCTAAAGCGGTCACAGGATCCTTAGTCCTGCGCGTCTGCCAATTCCGCCATTTCCGCTGTTCTTAACAACAAAAATTATTATATCAGCTGTTAAGAAATGTGTCAACACTATTTTTTATATTTTTTCAAAAATATCATTCGAAAGTGATAATGTCTTAT
>NZ_JBLOJT010000183.1:0-1515 GCF_047785745.1 Streptococcus pluranimalium
TTAATTATAAGTCACCCACTACAGTTGACGAAGAGCCATATTTATCAGATACACAACAAGCTGGGATTATCCCAGCTCATTATCAGTCGTCAGACATCATTCTTTCGGACTCTCTTTCTGCTTCTTCAATGATTTCCATACGTTTTTCATTAGCATCTATATTTAATACGAGAGCTATGGCAACCGATAAGACTAGGAGACTATTTCCTCCTTGTGACAGAAAAGGAAATGTAACCCCTGTGGATGGAATTAAGCCAGAGATACCTCCAATATTAACAAAAACCTGCATCAACATCATGCCACCAACTCCGATAGCCATCATGGCATTGAAAGCATTTTTTGCTTTTATACCAACCAAAATAATTCTCAAAATTAAAAAGAAAACTAGGGATAAAATCAAACATGCTCCTATCATTCCAAACTCTTCCATTACAATGGAGAAGACAAAGTCCGTCGTTGCCTCTGGAAGATAGCCACGTTTTTCGATGGAATTGCCAAGACCCATCCCAAACCACCCACCATTACTCATGGCATAATAGGAATGAGCAAGTTGGTGCCCAGAATCTGTTAAATCTTTAAAAGGATTATAAAAAGCGCTAAAACGTTTAGCAACATAGCCAAAGACTGGTGCTTTAGCCATTGTTTCTACACCGACTACCCCAATTATTCCCAAAAACAGTGCTGATACTACTGTTATACTAAGAAAAATAGCCGAGAACCAACGATAGCCAATACCACTCACAGTAATCATAATGAGAACGGTCAAAACGATGATAGCAGCATTACCAAGGTCAGGTTGAGCTGCGACAAGACCTATTAGAGCCAAACAAATGAGTCGCCAATCAGTGAAATCACTAGCATTGCGAGGCCACCAGCGTCTCCGTGTCAGAGCTTGATAATCATAGACAGCAATCGACCGCTGCCTACGACTAAATGTAAACGCTAAAAACCAGATAACTAGGATTTTTAAGTATTCTGCTGGTTGAAAACTAACCGGTCCAACAACAATCCAACCGTGTGCACCATTAACTTCTTGTGTAAAAAATCGAGCTATTAGCAAGAGAATGACTTCTATCAAAAGAACACCGGTAAGAATTTTTGAATTCTTTAAAAAATTCAATCTTAGCCGATAAATAAATAAAATAGCTAAGAGACTGATAATCCAAAATGCCCCTTGAGTAATCATTGATTTAAAAGGATTTAATCCATAATTAACCAAGGTTGCACTGGTAGTAGAATAAACAATAATCAAGCCTAAGACTGATAATATCAAATAGGGCAAGAGTATCGAATAGTTTAAGAGATGTTTTTTTTCGATATGCATAATTTATAATCTTTCCATTGATAACACTAGCATTATACCATCTTTCTAGAAAAAGAAAAATCAGAAGCTAGTATCCTATTCTTCTAAGCCCTATATTGTTGACACCCGCGTGATAAACTAGCGATGTTGAACGATATCACTCCTACTTATTGATAAGTAAGGTAAACAGCTAAGTTTTATATTGATTACTC
>NZ_JBLOJT010000184.1:0-1499 GCF_047785745.1 Streptococcus pluranimalium
TAAAATAAATGTCATTAAAGTACTCATAGTCATACTACCTTTAGACACTTCCATACCAGCTACAACTAAAAGTAATATAATAAAACGTATCATAAGACCATTAACTAGAGTATTCTGGATAGATGATAGCCCAATAATTTTTTTAAAATTATTAGTTAATCTATCAAACGTATAAGACATGGCACTCTGCTCACTATCCTCACCGTTAAATGCTTTCATTAGCCTAATATGTTTAAATCTATGGCTAATACGACTTGAAATCGCTCCTAATCCCTCTTGATAATTCGTATAGTATTCTTCCATCTTATTATTAATAAGAACCACTACAAAAAGTAAAATCGGAAATAGACATAGGCTCATTAGTGTTAATGGTAAACTAATTTTCAATAAAAAATAAATTGAACCAACAATAACAACTACATTCAAAATCAAATTCGGAAATACTACTGTGATAAAATTTAGTACAACTGACATATCGTTAGTCAATCGACTAGCTAAATCTCCTGAGGGATGAACATCTAGAAAACATAAGCCCATCGCTGACCAACACGGACATAGGTCAAATCTATCACAATCGCTTCCAGTGGTTTTTCTTGGTGGAATTGTCTGGCTAAGAGATTTGGAATAGGGGCTTCGTTTTTCCCTTTAGAATGTGGCTTGAAGCTAGCCTGCTGATAAACAGATACGAGATTTAACTGCTTCATGATCCGACGAATGCGGCGACGAGATAAGATAATCCCATCTGTGGCCAGACATTGCTTGATCTTTCTGGCACCGTATCTCGATTGGCTCTCGAGGAAAATTTGTTTCACCTTTTCTTCAAGATCAGCTTCAGCTACTGATTCTGAGGCTTTATAGTAATAGCTGGAACGCGGGAGATTCAACCACCGACACAAGGCTGAAATGCTGTATTTATCCTTATTAGCAGTGATTATTTCTCTTTTTGTGCTATAATCACCGCCGCTTGCTTTAGGATTTCTAGCTGCATTTCAAGTCCTCTATTTCGCTTTCTAAGGACAATCAGCTCCCGCTGTTCATCAGTAAGATTATCAACCGATTTGAAGGAGCCCGTTGTTTTAGCTTGTCTCACCCACTTATCAAAGGTAGAAGGGGTTAAATCATATTCTTTGATCAGCGTACTTCGTTTTATCCCTACATTGTGAAGGTCAACGATTTGTTGTTTAAAATCATCTGTAAAATGACGGCGTATTTTTCTAGACATAGAATTCTCCTGTTTTCTTTAGTGTAGAACACTTTATAAGACTGTCTAGTTTAGTGTAACCGATTCAAGTTAGGGAAACTTTAGTACGAAATCCATCCACTTCGTGTTAAAATTACCAGTGATGAGAAAGATGCTTAGGTATAGATATGGATATCTTAATGATAGTATCAATATTTCCCAATATAATGACTATTAAGCACGTAAGAAAAGCCTTTTTATCTCCATGACTTTCCGATTAAAGTATTAAAAAACGACCCAAATCAAGGGTCGCTTTTCT
>NZ_JBLOJT010000185.1:0-1480 GCF_047785745.1 Streptococcus pluranimalium
GCCGTGTTCTGTTGACAATTGAACAATATAAAAAGGCTTAGAAGGAGCGTTTCTTAACAACGTTATTCTAAGACTTTTTATATTTTCATTTTCTTAACTAATCAATAACCATATAACTCACTAACTGTAACAACCTCATAACCTTGCGATTTTAAATAGTCTAATACTGACGGCAAAGCATCTACGGATGTTTGGTGAATATCATGCATCAAGATAATTCCTCCAGGCGTCAACTGCTCCTTAAGTTTTTTCATGATGGCGGGTGTGGAATGACTTTGCCAATCGAGAGTATCAACTGTCCACATAATTTCTTTCATGCCCACAGCAGCTTGTACCGTTGCGTTAGTAGCTCCATAAGGCGGACGCATCAAGGTTGGTTTTTGATGAGTAATCTTTTCAATCGCTTGATTAGTAGCTGTAATTTCTTGCTTGATCCCTTCAACAGAAAGAGTTGTCAAATTCGGATGAGACCAAGTATGATTTCCAATTTCATTACCTTGATCAATCATTCTTTTTACTAATATCTCCTGACCAGCTAATTTATGACCAAGCGTAAAAAATGTCGCTTTAGCATCATATTGATCTAATATTTCCAAAACACGAGGTGTTGTGGCAGGATTAGGCCCATCGTCAAAAGTTAAAGCAACTCTCTTAAGATGCTTTTTCTTCTCTTCCTGGTAATCTTGATAACTTGTTAAATCATTCCCTGTGAGATACGTTTCTTGAATAGCATCAAAAATAGACGTAAGTGGTAGACTGAGCTCCTTAGTCAAAAAAAGCTGACTATCCTTATAAGAGAAATTAATCTCTGACCAATCATCACTTTGGAAGGGTTCTAAAACAGTTCTTTTTCTCTCTTGTGACAAAGATCCCTGGCTAGTTGCCGCTTCAATAACTTTTCGAAAAGCACCCTTATCCCTAATAAAGTCATTTAAAGTAAAAGGAGTATTATACCTAGTATCTTTAAAATGTATCCGTTGATGTTCTTTATCTTTCTCTTTGATAATATCCAACCCCTTAATGCGATAACTACTTTCTTTCAAGACTAATTCTGAGACTCCCTCTAAATCAGACGATACTTTTTGCGGATAGAGTAGGTGCAGACGCTTAACTTCATGATTCGCATATTTTCCTAACTGATTTTGTTTAGGCATCAAATCCCTTAATTCTTTTTGAACAGGGCTACCTTCTTCGCCTATGCTAAAATAAATCCAAGATTCCTTATCCGACCAAACTTCTTGTCCATTTGATATCGGGATATCACGACTAATATTATTTTGAAAGTTTTCAACAAAGCTTGTTACTTTTTCTTGTCGATATTGGTTGTAGAACAATCTTCCTAAAAACATTATTAAAAATGTTCCCCCGATAAGAAAGAGTAATACGAGTAATATTTTCTTCATCTGCAACTCCTTTCCTTCATTATAAAGAGAAGAATTAAAAAAGACAAGAAAAAATCTTAATGTCATCAAAAAAAGGC
>NZ_JBLOJT010000186.1:0-1475 GCF_047785745.1 Streptococcus pluranimalium
CGTTTACGATAATGACCATTTTTTTCTTATCTTTAAGGGCAAGTTGCAATTCTCGGATTTGAGATTCACTAAATTCTTTTGTCATATCTTTATTATAGCGCTATTTTTGATTTTTGTTAAGTATTATCCTAGTAAATCGTCTAGATCTACACCTTGTACTTAAATGGTTTCAGATTTAGATTTTCATTGAGTATTAGCTCATGTATGATTGGTATACTTGCTATTACCTTTTGATCAGGAAGCTCTTTTGGAACAACCAGTTTTCGATATTCAGATGAGCTAATATAAGGATCTGTTTCCAGTAAGTTAACGTGATTGCCTAGTACATCAGCTAAATCTTTGGCTAAACTCAATTTCCCAGAAGCACCATGGCCAACAATCCTAATTGTCGATGTTTTTTCACAAAGCAAATAGCGCGAAAATCTCTAATTGTAATCGTTGCATCGATAGTCCCCACTTTCTAAGATAATTTATCACACTTTTAGAATTGAAACAGCAGTTGTTTTACCAACCACTTCTATCTCACAGTGTATTACTCTAGTCCCAACTGTTTCCGATACTTTGTTCCAATAATAGTAGCAATAGCTGCTTTGATAGTATCACCTGGAATAAAGACCAAATTTGACAGGAGAGATGGGAGCAGGGGAGCATTTGTGTAATGCGCCAAGTAGATAGCTCCAATAACATCAACGAGTAAAACACCTGATAACCAAATCAAAGCAAAACTAACAAAGAGGGAAGAAAACGGTAATAGTTTACGGAAACCGGCTAGGGCAATAGGCATTAGTAACCAACCGACAACATAGCCTGCTGTTGGTCCAGCAAAGACTACCAAGGTCGTGCTACCACCCGTAAACACAGGTAAAAACAAACCTAAAATGAGGAAAATAAGAATAGTCAAGCTTCCTTTTTTGGCACCTAATAGAATGGCAGCCAGCATGATTCCTAAATTTTGAAGAACAATTGGAACAGGAATAAAACCTAATGGCAGAGGGGGCATAAGCCCTAAAATAACAATCAATGTGGCCATTAAGGCGATTTGAATGAGTGATTTAGTGCTGTTCATGGTAAAACTCCTTTGAAAAATAGATATGGTCATGAAGCTGACAGTTGGGATTAAAGCCAGAGCCGCACTGCGGGCAAGACCCTCGTTTGTAAGCTGAAAAGGTCAGATAGGTCTGACAAATACCACACATGACAGGATAAGGTTCATCAACCGACATAGCCTTAAAAGGATGGCTTTCCAGAGCATCGTGGCACTTGTAACAAGCATAGTAAGACTGGCAGTCAGCACATTTCAAGGCAACAATATCCTGTGCAGAATGATAATGCCGGCAGCGACTGTTCTCATCTATGCCGATTCCTTTAAATAACATATCTTCCCTTTCCTAAGCTTCCTTGCTTTAGTTTATCTAATTTTCGTTTTTGTGTCAACTTCATTTATATTTATGGTTCACAGTTTTCATGCTTTTCTC
>NZ_JBLOJT010000187.1:0-1465 GCF_047785745.1 Streptococcus pluranimalium
ATATTCCTAATCTCTTTTTCTGTCATGAGTTGGCAGGCATAGCCTGCTTAGAGTTTTGAGTGTTTAAAGCGATGAGTATTTTCGTTTTAAAGTTCTTGAATGTCTTAAATCCAAAAACTTGTCGTTTGATATGAGTCTCTATAGCCTTCTACAATGACTATTTTATACTGATTTTAATTCAAAATCTGAATATAGAATTATGGTTCGAGTCTCCTTATCCTAGTAAATCGTCCAGATTTACACCTTGTACTTAAATGGTTTCAGATTTAGATTTTCATTGAGTATTAGGTTATAATAGTTTTATCTTTTGAAAGGTTTTTGGGTCTCATGCACAAAAAAGTTTCTATTCCCGAGTTATTTTTTGACTTGGTTTATGTTTATGCGATTGGACGATCGATGACTTTAATCCATCATTTACAAGACGGTTTTATCCCTCTGGGTGATTTTATTATTTTCACCTTATCATTTTTATTTTTAATCAATATCTGGGTTTATCAAACTGTCTTTCTCAATCGCTACGGTACTGAAAGTATTAAAAACCATGCGTTTTTGTTTCTTGATATGGGGCTCTTGTTGCTTATATCCAATAGTTTTAGTTTAGAATGGCAGGGGCAATTTACTCCTTTTGTGATTTTAGTACTCTTACTGACAGCCAGTTTATTTAGCCAATATTTTCTAGCATTAAAAGATCATAAAAGTCCAGAACATCAAGAGCTGATCAAGAATTATTTGCTGATTTTAGGGGTTCGTTTTGCTCTTGTTTTACTCAGTTTATTCATGTCCTTAACGTTTGGGATCTACTTTTACTTGGCTGGCTTTTTGGCGGGGTTGGTGTTGCCTCTCTTTTTCCAAAAGGATACAAGTAGGGTTCCCATTAGTTTTGCCCATTTGGTCGAGAGGTTGACGCTTTTGGTGATCATTACTTTTGGTGAAATGATTATGGGGGGTATTGCTAAATATTTTACGCTTGTGACTTTTTCTTTTCAATCTATTCTTTTTTTCATCATTGTTTTATCACTCTTTTGGTTTTATTATGAAGAATTTTATGTGGATATTAATCATGACAATCCTCATACGACAGGAATGCGTATGATTTACCTCCACTATGTTATTTTTCTCAGTTTGACAATGGTGACGGCGGCACTGAGTTTCTTGACAGAGCCAGATGTTAATAATCTGTTTGTCGTGCTTTTCTTATTTGTTGCTCTTGGGATGTATTATTTTAGTATCGTCCTACATAATACTTATAATAAGGCAAGCCGTCACCTAAGTGATCGTTTTTTAAAGCATATCCTATTAATTTATTTGGTATCATTGGCTAGTTCGTTGATCTTTTCGGGACAGCATTTGTTGGTAACTTTTATTGTAACTGGTTTAACAGCTAGTTTAGCTTATTTATTTTATCAGATGGGCAACTAAAAAACCTTCTTTATCTTAGCGATTGTGAACTGCACCCCAAAAGTTA
>NZ_JBLOJT010000188.1:0-1425 GCF_047785745.1 Streptococcus pluranimalium
ATAAGAGGATTATGTTCTTCTTTTTTGTGCTTTGGGTTAGAAGGAGTGAATTATTTATAATATTGTTTGAAAAAAAGCCCTAAAAACGGTAGAATAAGGGAGGACTAAATAGATGGAGGAAATCATGTCTTATTCTAATTTAAAGTTGTTTGCATTGTCATCAAACAAAGAATTAGCAGAAAAAGTTGCTGAAAATATTGGCATTAGTCTTGGAAAATCAACTGTTCATCAGTTTTCTGACGGTGAGATTCAAGTCAATATTGAAGAATCAATTCGTGGACATCATGTTTTTATTTTGCAATCAACGAGCTCACCGGTCAATGATAATTTAATGGAAATTTTGATTATGGTGGACGCTTTAAAAAGAGCTAGCGCTGAGACGATTAATGTTGTTATGCCGTATTATGGTTACGCTCGTCAGGATCGTAAAGCACGTTCACGTGAGCCTATCACTTCAAAATTAGTTGCAGACATGTTAGAGGTTGCTGGTGTGAATCGTTTGTTAACGGTAGATCTTCATGCAGCACAAATTCAAGGTTTTTTTGATATTCCTGTTGATCATTTAATGGGAGCTCCTCTTATTGCTGATTACTTTGATCGTCATGGTCTAGTAGGAGATGATGTTGTTGTTGTTAGTCCAGATCATGGTGGTGTTACGCGTGCGCGTAAGTTAGCACAATTCTTGCATACCCCTATTGCTATCATTGATAAGCGTCGTAGTGTTGATAAGATGAATACGAGTGAAGTGATGAATATTATTGGTAATGTTGAAGGAAAAACTTGTATTTTGATTGATGATATGATTGATACGGCTGGTACCATTTGCCATGCAGCAGATGCTTTAGCAGAGGCAGGGGCTACCTGCGTATATGCCTCATGTACACATCCAGTTTTGTCAGGACCTGCCTTAGATAATATTCAAAACTCAGCTATTGAAAAATTAGTTGTTTTAGATACTATCTATCTTTCTGAAGAACGTTTGATTGATAAGATTGAACAAATTTCTATTGCTGAATTAATTGGTGATGCTATTGTACGTATCCATGAAAAACGTCCTTTATCCCCATTATTTGAATTATCAACTAAAAAGTAAATTGATTACATAGAAGGGTCTTTTGATGAGATCCTTTTTTATATACTAACTTCTCAAAGTAAGTCCTATTAGCTATAGGTACTGATAAGGTTGGGAACAAAATTGCTTGAAATACTTAGTTTTTGGGATACTGAAATCACTGGCGCTGATGGAGTCTTAAAGTAAGTGATAGGTAGCTAGAATTTCAGGATCACGCTTCTTTTAGGGCAGTTGTTACAAACATAGAGGCTTGAGAAGGGGACAAGTATCACAGTTAGAGGTTGACACTTGTTTTTTGGTTGTGAGATGATTCATGATCTTCTTAAAGACTGTAGAAGGAGCTTTATAACCTT
>NZ_JBLOJT010000189.1:0-1425 GCF_047785745.1 Streptococcus pluranimalium
AAACCTCTCCAATGATTGAAGAGGTTAGCTATTATGCTGGTGAACGATTAAAACTTTCTAAACGCAGGCAAACTGCTTTAGACAAGATGGTGAAACTGGCTCAATCTTTACCTAAAATTAGTTGCTTTTGAAAGTAGCTTTTATAAGTCACACTGTTTCTGGCATTCAGATACGACGTCTTGACCTAACAGCCAGCCATCTGACTATATTTATTGGGGCTAAGTCAAAGAGACCTGAAACGAGTGATTGTTAAGATATTTACAGAGTTGAACCTTTCCATTCAATATTACAATCAAAGATTTTTTGTTTTTCTTCAGACCTTGCTCCTTCTACTTCACAAATCAATATTTCAGCCGCTTCACGCCCTTCATCATAGGCAGGCTGAACAATCGTTGTTACTGTCGGAGATGAAAAATTTGTCCATTCTAAATTATCGAAACCAACTAAACCAATCTGTGGCATTTCAAATTTTAACTTTTTCATGACACCAAACACCATATGTAGCGCCCAACAATTAGGAACAAAAACCAAAGTGTTATTTGATCGATTGATATGTTTGTCCAGGAACTCTTCAACCAAAGCAGCATCGGAATCGTCTTGATTGATAATTAATTTTTGATAATCATAATTCTTTTCAGATAGTGCATCAATAAAACCTAAAGCGCGCTCAATTCTTGTGCTTAATAAACTAGTATCTGCTGTAATCATCACGAAATCGGTATAGCCTTTTTCGATACTGACTTGCACCATATCATAGACAGCATCATAGTTATTCGTTTTCACCCAATTCGTCCGATGTTCATACAATTGACTATCAAAGAACACCATCGCTTTTTCTTTCTCATTAATAATTCTTGAGTATTTCCTAAAATTAGATGTCGGTTGGATGATAAAGCCGTCAACGCCTAAATTAAGCATATTTTCAATGTAATAATCTTCATTTTTAGAATCGTAATTACTATTACCGATGATAACTTGATAACCCTTTTCTTTGGTAACGGTTTCAATCCCTTTGACAATTTGATTAGAAAAGGTATTTGTTATATCTCCGATTAAGACACCGATTAAATGAGTCCGTTTAGAGTTCATACTCCTTGCAATGACACTCGGTTTATACCCGGTTTTTTGGATAGCTTCTTCAATACGCTGACGAGTTTCTTCTGACATCTTTTCAAATTTGTGATTTAAATAAAATGATACTGTCGTCTTGGATGTCGCTGATAATTGCGCAATGTCAGTTATAGTAACTTTTTGGGGCAAAATTATTCTCCCTCCTCATTTTATTACTATAGTCAAATGAATTAACTTCCAGACAAGGCTCTAAGACACAGAGCAGTACTTGATTTTCGAAGAATGTGAGTAGGACAAGTCGAAAGTGAGCATGTATCAAAGTTAATTTAAAAGACTATACTGTCGTATATTATT
>NZ_JBLOJT010000019.1:0-23041 GCF_047785745.1 Streptococcus pluranimalium
CCATGACATAGGAAAACGAGCATCTCCAACTGCGGAAATGCCTGTTTTTTTTTATGTTCTGAAGCTAGTTTTTGCCCAGACTCTTGATTCTGATTCGGAATACTTTTATCAGCTGCCTTATTTTCCAAAGAGATTTTTAACTTTGTCAACAACACCGCTGACGGCATCAGAATTTTCGATTAATCCTTTGGCTTTGTCAAAATATTGTCCTAAATCTTCTTTGTGGTCTTCGATAAAGGTTTTGGCTTCTGAAAAATCCTTTTTGGCAATCATTTCTTTGACTTGGTCGAATAGTTATTGTGGTTTCATATGAGTATCCCTTTCTATCATCAATTAAAACACTTTATGAAAGAAATAGCAATTTATTTGAATAGCAGACAGACACATTCTGGGACGTGAAAGTCGTCTGATATGACAGTTAATCTACCAGTTTCAGGAGAACGTTTAAAAACTGTAATATTATCAGAGTCTTGATGAGCCACAATAAGGTGTTTTTCATCAGGTGATAGGATAAAATCTCTTGGAATATTGCCTCTGGAATTTTCGAGTTGAAGAAGTTCTAAATAACCATTGTCCTGAATCTTGTATACCGCAATGGAATCATGACCGCGATTGCTGGCATAAAGAAAGTTTCCATCAGATGATAAGCGTATGGCAGCAGTTGCATTGAAGTCTTGATAGCTATCGGGAATTGTTGAGATGATATCTAATCGTTCAAAATGACCATTTCCTGTATAAGACAGTATTTCAATGCTTGCGTTTAATTCACATAAGAGATAAGCGATTGGTAAGTGAGGGTGTAAAACAAGGTGTCTAGGACCAGCTCCAGAAGTAGAATCATAAGTATCCAAGGGATTGAGTCTGCCTTCACTGCTGATAGCATAAGTGATCATCTGATCACTTCCTAAGTCACAGGTGACTAAAACATTATCTGGTGTTAATCCAACAAAATGTGCATGTGCCGTTTCTTGATTAGGATGTGGACCATTTCCATCGTGTTTTATGATATCTGACAGTGTTAAAGAACCGTCAGAATTAACAAAATAAACTGAGATTTCACCTTTGTGGTAGTTTGCCCCATAAGCTAATTGTCGTTGTTGATCAAAATGAAGGTGACAAAGGGGTGCGCCTTCCAAAAGAACATGGTTGATTTCTTTGCCATCTGCATTGAAAGAAGCGATACCTCCCATCTTATTGTTTTGCTTAACCGCAAGCAAATCTCCCTTATTAGCCCAAGCTAAATAAGTTGGCTGTTTAGTTTTTGTAAAGAGCTGGTATTCGAAGAGTTTCCCGCTTTTAGTATCAAATTTAGCCTGATAAATGCCCTGAGACAGGCGCTTAGTATAAGTTCCGAAAAGTAGTGTATGAATCATATAAAGACTTCTCCTCTGATTTTCCAGTTCTTGAAAAAATTATAGCACATTTTGGAGGATAACTTGATATAATAGTTAGATAAGTGAAAGAGGTGATTAAATGACGAAGTTGGCAACTATCTGCTATATTGATAACGGAAAAGAACTTTTACTCATGCACCGGAATAAAAAAGAAAACGATGTTCATGAAGGTAAATGGATTTCAGTTGGTGGAAAGCTAGAGGCTGGTGAATCTCCTGAAGAATGTGCTGTTCGGGAAATTTTTGAAGAAACGCATCTAAAGGTGAAACAAATGGATTTTAAGGGTGTGATTACTTTTCCTAATTTCACACCTGGTCATGACTGGTATACCTATGTGTTTAAGGTAACAGCATTTGAAGGAGAGTTGATCTCAGATGATGAATCGCATGAAGGTACTTTAGAGTGGGTGCCATATAGTAAAGTTCTTGAAAAACCAACTTGGGAAGGTGACTATCAAATGTTTAAATGGATATTGGAAGATGTACCTTTTTTCTCGGCAAAATTTACTTATCAGGAAAATAGACTTATTGATCAAAAGGTGACTTTCTATCAAGGCCTTAACAAAAAGGAGCTCAAATGAAACAATCAGAAGATAAAAAAATAGCCTTTAGCTGGTTTTTTAAGTGGTTTTTAAATAGTAAAGGGGCAATCATTCTGCTTGTAAGTTTCCTTTTGTTCCTCAATATCTTTTTGCTTACTAAGATTTCCCATTTATTTAAACCTGTCGTTGATTTTCTTGCTGTTATCATGTTACCGATTGTGATATCAGCCTTACTATATTATTTATTGAAACCCTTTGTTGATTTCTTTGAAAAACAATTTAAACTAAAGCGCACGCTTGCCATTGCTCTAGTTTTCATTATCGTTATTGCCTTGTTGATCTGGGGCATAGCAGTATTGGTACCAGCTGTTGAAAATCAATTTAGCAACTTCATGCTGAACCTACCTTCTTACATTGAAGATATCGAACATCAACTCACACGCTTGCTTGAAAATAGAGAATTAAACGATTTCACTATTGAGTTGCAAAAAGTTATTAATGATTTATCCGAAAATATTATTAGCTACGCTCAGCGTATCTCATCGTCATTTGTAACATGGGCAGGAGATTTTGCTTCGACAGTTGCTAGAGTAGCAGTTGCAATCTTGATTTCACCCTTTATTTTATTTTATTTATTAAGAGATGGTGACCAATTAAAAGGCTATGTTACCCAATTTTTACCGCCTAAGTTGAGACAGCCAACAACACGTGTGTTGACAAAGATTAATAAACAATTGTCGGGCTATGTTCAAGGGCAGGTGCTTGTTGCCGTTGCAGTAGGGATTATGTTTGCTGTGATGTACAGCATCATCGGCTTAAGATATAGTGTAACCTTAGGTATTATTGCAGGATTTTTGAATCTAGTTCCTTATTTGGGGAGCTTTATTGCCCAGATTCCAGTTTTTATTTTAGCAGCGATTTCAGGTCCAACAATGATTTTGAAAGTCATTATTGTTTTTATGATTGAACAAACTATGGAAGGTCGAATTGTAAGTCCTTTAGTACTCGGAAGCAAACTTAGTATTCATCCCATCACTATCTTATTTGTGCTTCTAACAGCGGGATCGTTATTCGGTGTTTGGGGAGTCTTTTTAGCCATTCCTATCTATGCTTCAGTTAAGGTTATCGCTATCGAAATTTTTGATTGGTATAAAGTCGTGAGTGGCCTTTATAAAGCAGATTTTATTGAGGAGAATTCGGAAGATGTGGAATAGTGAAAAAATGGTGGCGTCCATTCAAAGTCAGGATCTAGCCCATGCTGATAAGTATTTTGAGCGTGCGCTAAAAGAAGATGATGAGCAAGTCTTATTGGACTTGGGAGCCTATTTAGAAAGTATTGGATTTTTGCCACAGGCTAAGCGTATCTATGACCAATTACGAAGCCAGTATCCAGAAGTTAATCTGAATTTAGCTCAAATTGTTGCAGAAGATGGAGATTTTGAAGCAGCCTTTCTCTATTTAGATGCTATTGATTCGGAATCAGAAGACTATGTCAATGCTCTTGTTATTATGGCAGATCTCTATCAGATGGAAGGTCTAGCTGATGTGGCAAGAGACAAATTAGAACAAGCACTCGCTTTGTCAGACCAGCCTTTGATTCGTTTTGGTCTGGCAGAAATGCAGATGGAAGTTGGGGATTTCAAAGAGGCTATCGCTAACTACGCAGCTCTTGATAATCGTGCCATATTGGAAGAAACGGGTGTATCTACCTATGAGCGGATTGGTCGTGCTTATGCTGATATGGGAAAATTTGAAGCAGCCATTGAGTTTTTGGAAAAGGCTGTAGAGATTGACTACGACGATATGACTGTCTTTGAATTAGCAACACTCTTATTTGACCAAGAAGAATACCAAAGGGCTAATCTTTATTTTAAACAGTTAGATACCATGAATCCTGATTTTGCAGGTTATGAGTATTATTATGCCCAATCGCTTCATGAAGAACATAAGATCGAGGAAGCTTTAAAGCTCACACAACGGGGCTTGTCAAAAAATGCATATGATAGCCAATTATTGTTATTAGCCTCCCAATTAGCCTATGAGAATCATGATGCTAAGTTATCAGAATCCTATCTCTTATCAGCTAAAGATTTAGCAGAAGATATGGAAGAAGTGACCCTGCGTTTAACCAATCTTTACTTAAAAGAAGAACGCTATGAAGAAGTTGTTAGCATAGAAATCGCAAACATTGATAATCTTCTAGCAAAATGGAATATCGCCAAGGCACATCAGGCCCTGGATCAAGAAGAAGAATCGTATGCTATTTATCAAGATATTGCCAAAGACCTTAACCAGAATCCTGAGTTTCTCCATGATTACGCTTATATCTTAAGAGAATTCGGTCAACTTGAGCTAGCAACAGAAACAGCTGAAACCTACTTAAGCATAGTACCGGATGATTTAAACATGCAACATTTCTTGGAAGAATTAAGTCATTAGTATTTTCCTTTGTAAAACTGTTTTATCTGATTGTCATTTTCATAGTCGGTAAGCTGTACTAGCATTAATAGAGACAATAAAAAACGATCACATTCTTATGGTTCTTCCATAACGAGATGTGATCGTTTTTCTGTTCTTTTATAGAGATGACTTTATTCTCATACTCTGAATCTTCTCTTCTGTGGGTGTGACACGCAGTGTTTTTTGCCCTGTGTATGTCACAAAACCGGGCTTGGCAGCAGTCGGTTTATGCAATTTTTTAGCTTCAATCATATCCACTTGAACGAGATTTGATAAACGAGCCTTGGAATAGTATGCAGCCAACTCAGCTGCGTCTGTCTTGACCTCATCACTCGGATCAAGATTGTCTTTGATAAGGACATGGCTTCCGGGAATATCTTTGGCGTGGAACCAAAGTTCTCCTTTTTTAGCCATTTTAAAGGTTAATTCTTCGTTTTGAAGATTATTACGCCCGACCATGATAATGGTTTGACCATCTGAGGCCAGATATTGTTCTGGTTTTTTACGCTTATGGCGTTTATCAGTGGAACGGCGTTTCATAAAGCCAGACTCAATCAACTCTTCTCGTATCTCACCAATATCATCCATGGTCGCCTGAGAAAGATTGACATCGACACTTTCAAAATAGGCGATACTTTGCTTGGTTTCTTCAATCAAGCCTTTAAGATGTTTAACAGCTTCTTTAAGTTTTTGGTATTTTTTAAAATAACGCTGGGCGTTTTGGTTTGGGGTTAAGGCAAGGTCAAGAGCGATAATGATAGGCTCTCCGGTATAGTAGTTATCTAGTGTAACTGAGTTTTTATCATTGGGGACCATAGACATATAGGTGGTCAGGAGTTCTCCTTTTTGACGAAAGTCCTCTGCTGACTCTGTAGCAGCTAGTTCAGCCTCTTGTTTAATGAGTTTTTTCCGGTTTTTTTCCAGTTCATTCTGCACGCGATGAATGAGGTCGCTAGCTTGTTGGCTGATCCGGTCGCGTTCCGCTTTTTCTTGATAGAAGTGATCCATAAGGTCTGACAAACTATCAAACGTTTGGACAGTATCAGTAAAAGCAACTGCTGAAAATGATTTTTCGGTTAGGTTTGGCTGACTGTCTTGTGCAAAAAAGTGGCGGAAGGTTTTTAATTTTTGATCGGCATGTGCTAGTTGCTCTGATAACTCTTTAGCCGTATCGCTACCTAAACCTTGGAAGGTATGCTGTAACTGTATCGGTGATAGGTCAGTCGTTTGTAAAATTTCGAATAACTTAACATCGTTAATCGTGAAGGGGTTGAGGGCATCTGTCTTTGGCGGGGCAATGTAGCTAGCCCCTGGTAAAATGGTTCGGTAAGAATTTTGCGAGAAGCCTATGTGTTTGATAGACTCGATAATCTTACTCTCATTTTTATCAATCAAAATGATATTACTATGTTTCCCCATAATTTCAACAACCAAGGTCACTTTGATATGATCACCAATTTCATTTTTATTAGAAACAGTGATTTCTAAAATTCTATCATTTTCAATCTGGCTAACCGATTCAATGACAGCTCCCTGCAGATACTTTCGCATAATCATAGTGTAAGTATTAGGGCTTTGAGGATTCTGAAAGTCTGCTTTGGTCGTTTGAACACGCCCGAAAACAGGGTGGGCAGACAAGAGCAATTTATAGTTTTGACGATTGTTACGAATGGTTAGGACTAGTTCCCGCTCAAAAGGCTGATTAACTTTTTGAATTCGTCCGTATAAAATAGAGTCCTGTAATTCTTTGGTTAAATGATGTAAAAAAAAGCCGTCAAAAGACATGGGTATCAATCTCCTAAAATCAGTGTATTATTGACAATTCATTCGTTTATTACCGTTTCAATGTATCAGTTTATTATACCATAAGTGGCAAATAGATAAGTTTTTAAAGTTTTTTTGAAAAATCGTTTGCAATTGTCAGAATTTATAGTATAATGATAAAAACTAAACGGAAGGAAGTATTGATATGACAAGACAAATCACACTTTGGCAAAGCTGGCGTAGATAAAAGTTGTGTTTGTGTGTTTTAGCATAGATGCGACTTTTGGAGTACTTCAAAAAGGACAGTATCTATGCGCAGCTCTATCGGTTATTATGATGAGATAAAGGCGCGTAGTTTCAAAACTAGGTGCTTTTCTTTTTGGAAAATTCTAGGTTTAAGTTGATAAAAGAGGAGAAATCAGATGAAAAACAAAGCCGTTATTGGAACTTTAGCTGTCTTGGTACTTATTGTTGTTGGATCTATTTTTTATAGCTTGGGGCAAAATAATGCTGGTTCAGAAAAATCATCTAAAGAAAAAGTTAAAGTTGGTATTTTACAATTCGTTACCCATGATGCCTTAGATGCTATTAATGAGGGCATTTCAAAAGGTCTTGAAGAGTCAGGCTATGATAAGGATCGTGTTGAGATTGATTACGTTAATGCTGAAGCAGATCAATCAAAAATTCAGACCATGAGTAAACAACTGGTAGCTAACGTCAATGATGTCCTTGTCGGGATTGCGACACCGGCTGCCCAAGGTTTAGCAAATGCAACAAAAGATATTCCAGTAGTTATGGGAGCTATCTCAGATCCAGTGGGTGCCAAACTAGTTTCTGATTTAAAACACCCATCAGCCAACATCACAGGTGTTTCAAACCAAGTCCCAGTTGCTCAAGAAGTTGAGTTAATCACCAAGTTAACTCCTGATGTTAAAACAATTGGTGTCCTTTATGCTAGCAGTGAAGATAATTCGCAAAGTCAAGTTGAGAAGTTCGAAAAATTAGCTAAAGAAAAAGGTTTAACCGTTAAAACCTATGCGGTGCCTTCAACCAATGAAATCACCTCTACTATGGCTGTTATGACTGGAAAAGTAGATGCTATTTTCATCCCTCAAGATAATACAATCGCTAGTGCTATGAAAACAGTAGCGGCTTCTGCTAACAAAGCGAAATTACCAGTCTATGTCGTTGATGATAGTATGGTAAAAAATGGCGGTTTCGCAGCGATAGGACAAAATCAATTTGATCTCGGAGTCGAAACAGGGAAAATGGTTGCTCAGATTCTTGATGGAAAAGCTGTTAAAGACATGCCGGTTAATGTCATTGACACAGGTACACCAACGCTCAACATGAAAGTCGCTAAGGAACTTGGTATTGATATTCCACAAGAAGTTCTGGATGAGGCAGAAGTATCTGTTAAAGCTGATTAATAGGTACATATTATAAAAAGAAAAGTAGAAAGATAAAGCAATGATTATATCATCAATTTCACAAGGACTTTTGTATGGCATTCTTGGTTTAGGTATTTACCTGACCTTTAGAATCTTAGACTTTCCTGATCTAACAACAGAAGGTTCATTTCCTCTTGGTGGGGCGGTAGCTGTGACTCTCCTTAATATGGGATGGCATCCTATTTTAGCAACACTTGTGGCTATTTTAGCTGGGTGTGTGGCTGGCTTAGTGACAGGTCTTCTTTATACCAAAGGGAAAATCCCAACCATTCTAGCAGGTATTTTGGTCATGACTTCCATCAACTCCATCATGCTGATGATTATGGGACGTGCCAACCTCGGTCTACTTGATATTAAACCAATCCAAGAATTATTGCCTTTTACTACTAGCTATAATCTTTTGGTGCTTGGTTTGATAGCTGTTGTCGCTGTGATTGTCTTCCTCATTGTTTCTCTAAACACTCGTTTGGGTCAAGCCTATATTGCTACTGGTGATAATCGTGATATGGCTAAGAGTTTCGGGATCAACACTGACCGTATGGAAGTCATGGGTCTAATCGTCTCAAATGGGATTATAGCCTTATCTGGGGCTCTCATTAGTCAACAGGATGGTTATGCAGATGTGTCTAAAGGGATTGGTATCATCGTCATCGGATTAGCCAGTCTCATCATCGGTGAAGTCGTCTATGCAAGTGATTTGACTTTCTTAGAGCGTCTGATAACCATCGTTATCGGTGCCATTTTCTATCAATTCTTGATAACAGCGGTGATAGCTCTTGGTTTTAATACCAATTACCTTAAACTCTTCAGTGCCATTGTTCTCTCAATCTGCCTAGTGGTACCAATCTTAAAAAATAAAATATTCAAGGGAGCTAAAGTAACGCGATGAGAAAAATAGTAGAATTACAAGAAGCAACGGTTCAAGTTCACAACGGCTCCAATGATTACAAGACTATTTTAGATGCGGTCGATTTGACCATTTACGAACATGATTTTATTACTATTTTGGGTGGCAATGGCGCAGGGAAATCAACCCTTTTCAATGTTATTGCTGGAACCCTTATGCTAACCAGTGGTAAGATTTTGATCATGGGAGAAGACGTGACCTATTTGACAGCTGAAAAAAGAGCTAAGTATTTGGCACGTGTTTTCCAAGATCCTAAAATGGGGACTGCTCCACGAATGACTGTAGCTGAAAATCTTTTAGTTGCCAAGTATCGTGGTGAAAAACGTGGTTTAGTACCAAGACGCATTCATCAATTTAAGGATGAGTTTCAAGCCTTGATTGGCAAAATTGGTAATGGGATTGAAAATCATCTGGAAACGCCAACTGGTTTCTTATCAGGTGGTCAGCGTCAAGCACTCAGCTTACTTATGGCAACTATCAAGCGCCCTGATTTGTTACTATTGGATGAGCACACCGCAGCTTTAGATCCCAAGACAAGCGTGTCACTCATGAACTTGACTGAAGAATTTGTCCAAAAAGATCAACTAACAGCCCTCATGATTACTCACCGAATGGAAGATGCCCTAAAATACGGAAATCGCCTGATTGTGATGAAAGATGGTAAAATTGTCCAAGACCGAACAGCAGAAGAAAAAGCAGGTCTCTCCATCTCTGATTACTATCAAGTTTTTGAGTGATGAAAGTAATTATGAAAATTGAAAAATAAGCTATAAAGTTGTATACTTAATAACGAGTATGCAGCTTTTTTGCTACTATCTGTAATTCGACTTAGCTTGCTAAGGACCGTTTGATGAAAATGCTCTGATGGAGCAATATCATGGGACTCGTTTTCCATGACTAATAGAAAAATATTTTAAGGAGAACAAATGAGCGATATTAAAATTATGGCTTTGGGTGGGGTTCGTGAAAACGGAAAAAACCTTTATATTGCCGAGGTCAATGATGCTATCTTTGTTTTAGACGCAGGGTTAAAGTATCCTGAGAACGAACAGTTAGGGGTTGATGTAGTTATCCCTAATCTTGATTACTTGATTGATAATAAGGATCGTGTTCAAGGTGTCTTTTTGACACATGGACATGCTGATGCGATTGGTGCCTTGCCTTATTTAATTGCTACAATGAATGTGCCTGTATTTGGTTCAGAATTGACCATTGAGTTGGCTAAATTGATGGTTAAAAACAATACAGCTGTCAAAAAATTCAATAATTTCCACGTTGTCGATAGCGAAACTGAGATTGAGTTTGGCGAGGCTGTTGTTTCATTCTTTAAAACGACTCACTCTATTCCAGAAAGTTTAGGGATTGTTGTCGGCACTAAAGAAGGTAATATTGTCTATACAGGTGACTTCAAATTTGACCAGGCAGCGCATTATGCTTACCATACTGACTTTGCCCGTCTAACAGAAATTGGCCGTGAGGGTGTCCTGGCTCTCTTGGCAGATTCTGCTAATGCGACAAGTACAGAGCAAGTGGCTAGTGAGTCAGAAGTTGGCGTTGAAATTGATCAAGTTATCGGAGATGCGCAAGGACGTGTGATTGTGGCAGCAGTGTCAAGTAACCTGGCACGTATCCAACAAGTTTTTGATGCAGCAGCTAATTATGGTCGTCGGGTTGTACTGACAGGTTTTGATGTTGAAAATATCGTTCGAACAGCTATTCGACTTAAAAAGCTACATATAGCTGATGAGCGCATCATGGTTAAACCTAAGGAAATGTCTAAGTTTGAAGATCATGAATTGGTGATTCTAGAGACTGGTCGTATGGGTGAGCCGATCAACAGCCTCCAAAAAATGGCTATAGGACGACATCGTTTTATCCAAATTAAAGACGGTGACTTAGTTTATATTGTGACAACACCAAGTATTGCCAAAGAAGCTGTCGTTGCGCGTGTGGAAAATATGATTTATAAGGCTGGTGGTTCTGTTAAGTTAATCACCCAAAACTTGCGCGTTTCTGGTCATGCCAATGGTCGTGATTTGCAGTTGATGCTAAATCTTATGAAACCCAAATACCTCTTTCCAATTCAAGGGGAGTATCGTGACCTAGCAGCCCACGCTGATATGGCGGAAGAGACTGGCATGCCAGCAGAAAACATCTATATCATGAAGCGTGGTGACATCATGCACCTATCTGATCAAGGTTTCTTACATGAAGGAGCTATTCCTGCAGGCGATGTCATGATTGATGGAAATGCGATCGGTGATGTGGGTAATATTGTACTTCGTGACCGTAAGGTCTTGTCAGAAGACGGTATCTTTATCGTTGCTATGACGGTTAATAAAAAAGAGCGTAAAATTGTTTCAAGCGCTAAAATCAATACCCGTGGTTTTGTTTATGTTAAGAAGAGTCGTGATATTCTTCGTGAATCAGCTGACTTAGTGAATACAACTGTTGAAAATTATCTAGCAGAAGATGGATTTGACTGGGGTGAACTCAAAGGACAAGTGCGTGATGAGATTAGCAAATTTTTATTTGATCAAACCAAGCGTCGTCCGGCAATTTTACCTGTTATCATGGAAGTACGTTAATATTCAGAGTTTATTATGTTGAAGTTGAGCAGGTCTCAACTTCTTTCTGTAGTGGTAGAAAGAGGAACAATAAATGGCATTTTTTCAAATAGAATACAGTTCAGAAGTTTTAGGTTTATATCGTCAGGTTGATGTTTTGTACCCAGATATCGATCAGATTAAGGAAGAATATCGTGATGATAAAGACATCCCAGTTCTTTATCTCTTGCACGGTATGGGAGGCAACCACAATTCTTGGACATCACGTACTAATTTGGAACGTCTGATACGTAAAACCAACCTTATCATTATCATGCCAAATGGGGACAATGGCTTCTATACCAATACTCAATATGGTTCTCGTTATTTTGATGCTATCGCTAAAGAGTTGCCTCAAGTCATGAAACGTTTCTTCCCTAACATGACAGATAAGCGTGAAAAGACCTTTATTGCGGGGCTTTCCATGGGGGGCTACGGTGCTTTTAAATTAGCTATGTTAACCAATCTGTATGCCTTTGCGGGTTCATTTTCTGGCGCTTTAGGTTTCGACTTTGCCAATAAAGAGGACATCGACGCACCAGATAATTACTGGAATGGTTTGTTTGGGGATCTTGGGACCTTCGAAGCGAGTGACAATAATCTGCAAATAGCTGCAAAACAAGCTGATGGTCATACTAAATTCTATGCTTGGTGTGGTTATGAAGATTTCCTGTATAAGATTAATGACAAGGCAGTGTCTGACTTCAAGAACGCAGGATTAGACATTGACTATCGTAATGACCATGGAACTCATGATTGGTACTATTGGGAAAAACAAGTGGAAGTTTTCTTGGAAATGTTGCCGATTGATTATGTCAAGGAAGAGCGCTTGTCTTAATTCACCCTAAAAGTTCTTGATCATATTGGCAGAGTTATTTATTGCATTAAATCCAGGAGCTTGCTATACTAAGAGATAAGTTTTAGGAAATGAATGAACAGAAGGAGATACTCATGCGATTTTTAGTCAAGCTATTGTTCGCCATTCTTCTCTGGATTGTTTCCTTTGTTTGGCACTTGCTGATCAGGCTTGTCAAAACGGTAGTGGTCATTGGCCTCTTGTTGTTTGCCCTCTATTATTATAGCAATCACAGTCAGTCACCAACGGCAAATCAACTGTCTAGTATTTTTGAACAACTATCTCACGCGATTCCTTATGATTTTGGTGAAATAGCTGATGTGTCAAGTGGTGGGTCAAGTCACATTGAGACAGATTTTCACACTCATCATAATGGGGCCAAATGGTCAAGCAATCAGGCGACTGTTTTTATTGAAACTCAAGATAGTGTCTTTAGAGATGCTTACTACCAAGCTATTGACGCCTGGAATCAGACAGGTGTTTTTAGCCTAACGATTGTTGACTCATCTCAGGAAGCTCAGATTATTGCTAAAGATTATCATGATGGCCAAACGCAAGCTGCTGGCTTAGCCAGCATTAAAACCAATGCTCTAACAAATCATTTTGTTTCAGCTGAGGTATATTTAAACAGTTATTATTTACGTGATGCTAGATTTGGGTATCAAGAAGATCGTATCCTAAATACTGCGATTCATGAATTAGGACATGCTATCGGTCTTGATCATAAAGATGATCAACCTTCCGTTATGCAGTCTTCTGGTTCTTATTACGGTATTCAACCATACGATATTGAGACGCTCCGGGCACTTTATCACGAACATTAAAGGAGACAATATGTCACGTTATTTTAAACGCTGGGTTCAAAGACAACCCTTAGAAGTATTTTTATGTTTTTTTAACTCAGGTATTTTTGTCTGGTTAATGGTAACGACACGAATGATGTTATCACGCATTGGCTTTCATAATTTAGCCATTTTAGATGCCATCCCAAGCTGGATTTTACGGATGGGTAACCAGTCACTCTTGCCTATCAGAGCTTTTGTTTCGCAATTGCCATGGTTCTGGTTTTTCTTCTCATTCCTTTTGACCATTATTGCCCACTTCGTAAAAGGGGTTATACGAACCATTCTCATAGTAGTTATCGTCATTCTTGGACTTTATTTGCTTTATAAAAACTGGGATCTCCTTCAGTGGGTCAATCAATTATAGTTAATAGATTATCTTTGGGTTAACTCTTATATAGCTGTATGCCTTCTCATAATAGTCACGATCTTAGCATCATGACTGATGTCAAATCATATTAAATATTCTAAGTGTTTTTTAGTTTTCTAATACGGCCTCTATGTAGCTTGTATATGAAAGAATGATGAACACTTTTTTTTATTTACATCAGTTGTTATGGCAATCATTTTGGTATAATAAGGGCATGATTATACTAAATGCTAATAAAATAGAACGTTCCTTCTCCGGGGATGTTTTATTTGATAATATTAATTTACAAATCGATGAAAAAGATAGAATCGCCCTCGTCGGCCGTAATGGTGCGGGTAAATCAACGCTTCTAAAAATTTTAGTTGGTGAAGAAGCCCCGACAAGTGGTGATATCAATACCAAACGTGATCTACAGATGTCTTATTTGGCGCAGGATAGCCGCTTCGAATCTGAAAATACCATCTACGATGAAATGCTGGCTGTCTTTTCTGCTTTACGTCAAGATGAGAAGACTTTACGTCACATGGAAAATCAAATGGGGGAACTATCAGGTGTTGAGCTAGATAAGCTGATGAATGATTACGACCGTCTGTCTGAGACATTCCGTTTAGCCGGTGGATTTACCTATGAAAGTGATATTCGTGCTATTTTAAATGGCTTTAAATTTGACCAAAGTATGTGGGAGATGAAGATTTCAGAACTCTCTGGTGGTCAAAATACTCGACTAGCTCTGGCTCGTATGTTGCTTCAAAAGCCTGAACTCTTGGTACTGGATGAGCCAACCAACCACTTGGATATCGATACTATTGCTTGGTTGGAAAACTATCTAGTCAACTACCAAGGAGCTCTTCTCATCGTTAGTCATGACCGTTATTTCTTGGATAAAGTAGCTACAGTGACGGTGGACTTGAACCCACATTCCCTTGATCGTTATGTGGGTAATTATTCTAAGTTTATGGACCTCAAAACTGAAAGACTAGCCACAGAAGCCAAAAACTTTGAGAAACAGCAAAAAGAAATTGCTAAGCTAGAAGAATTTGTCCAAAAAAATATTGTTCGTGCCTCAACAACCAAACGTGCTCAAGCTCGTCGTAAACAACTAGAAAAGATGGAGCGTTTGGACAAACCGTCAGCTGGTCAAAAATCAGCTAACATGACCTTTCATTCGGAAAAGGTTTCAGGAAATGTCGTCTTGACGGTTGAGGATGCCGCCATTGGTTATGACAAGCAGGTCTTATCAGAACCAATTTCGCTTGAGCTCAACAAATTTGATGCTATCGCGGTTGTTGGACCAAATGGAATTGGTAAAACCACTCTAATTAAATCAGTTATCGGTCAACTTCCCTTCATCAAAGGGCAGGCGCGTTTCGGTGCCAATGTTGAGACCGGTTACTATGATCAAACGCAGTCCCATTTGACCAATTCCAATACTGTTCTTGACGAGCTTTGGAATGATTTTTCAACGACACCAGAAGTTGATATTCGCAATCGTCTAGGTTCCTTTCTCTTCTCGGGAGATGATGTCAAAAAATCAGTCGGGATGCTTTCAGGTGGTGAACGCGCTCGCTTGCTTTTAGCAAAATTATCCCTGGAAAATAATAATTTCCTAATCTTGGATGAACCAACCAACCACTTGGATATTGATAGCAAAGAAGTTCTAGAGGATGCCCTTATTGACTTTGATGGTAGTTTACTCTTTGTCAGCCATGACCGTTACTTCATCAATCGTATTGCGACTAAGGTCTTAGAAATTTCAGAGGAAGGTTCCACCCTCTATTTAGGTGATTACGATTATTATGTTGAGAAAAAAGCAGAGCTAGCATTTTTAGCTCAAGAAGCAGCTGGAGATCTTGAACCAGAAGAAGTGAGCACCTCACAGGGGTCGACTAATTATCAACAACAAAAAGCCAATCAAAAAGAACTTCGTAAGATCACTCGTCGTATTGAAGCTATTGAGTCTGAATTGGATAACATTGACAGTAAAGAAAAAGCGATCACTCAGCAGATGGCTGAAAGCAATGATGCTATGACTTTGGCTGAGTTGCAGAAAGAGTTAGATGACATCCAAGGCAATCAGATGCTCTTGATGGAAGAGTGGGAAGAACTGTCTCAGTCGCTTGAGGAACTGTCTTAAGTTTGTCATTTTTACCAACTGACTAATGATTTTTAGAAAGATTTGGATTAGCCTCCAAGTCTTTTTTAGAGCTAATTTCTTGAAAAAAAGTATATAATGTATATAATAAATAATGTTTATTAACGGAGGAAGATATGAAGACTATTGAAGACATGTTAGCCTTTAAATTATTATTAGCTAAAAATGCAATGATTGATCGCAGAACACATTGTGAATTTAGTGCTTTAGGTTTGACACGAGGTAATTTTGTAACTCTGGCGATTATCGTTCAGTATCCAGGAATCACACAGTCCGAATTATCTCAAAAGAATCTTAAGGATAAAAATGTGATTGGGCATCTTGTTGATAAGCTGGAAGAAAAGGCGCTTGTAGAGCGTCGAAAAGGGGAAAAAGATCGCCGTTCTTATCAGCTTTATGCCACAAAAGCTGGTCAAGAAATGGTTCAAACCAACTGGGATGATTTTTTTAACCATGGAAAAGCAGTATTAACTGAGGACGAAGAAAAAACTTTGTTAGGTTTGTTGGATAAATTGGTAATGGAAGAGGAGAACAGTAAATGACAGATGAATCAAGTTATCGGAATCCCTTGGGATATCAACCTGTGGGAGTTTTAATGAAACGCTTAGCGATACCAGCAGTAGTAGCCAATGTGGTTAATGCTCTTTATAATGTTATTGACCAGATTGTTATCGGACAAGGTATTGGTTTTTTGGGTAATGCAGCAACCAATATTGCCTTTCCCTTGACGACTATTTGTTTGGCGCTTGGTCTCATGATTGGTATTGGATCGGCGTCACGTTTCAATTTGGAAATGGGACGACAGGAAATGCAAAAAGCTAAGTTAACTATTGGTAATGCGACTATTTTGCTTTTTGGAGTTGGTATCCTTATTTGTCTTTTAGTAAGAATTTTTTTGGAGCCTTTAATGCTCATTTTTGGAGCAACAGAAAATATTCTTTCCTATGCCATGACTTTTTCTGGAATCACGTCATTTGGTATGCCTTTTCTGATGTTTTCAATGGGATTTAACCCAATTGTTCGAGCAGATGCTAGTCCTAAATATTCTATGATGGCGATTGTGACTGGAGCTGTCATCAATACTGTGTTGTCACCCTTATTTATGTTTGTTTTCAATTGGGGAATTGCAGGAACAGCATGGGCAACGGTTATCAGTCAGTCTATTTCAGCCTTGCTATTACTGGCTTATTTTCCACGATTCAAAAGTGTTACACTTGAAAAAGAAGATTTTAAACTTGATTGGCATACCATCAAATCCATTGTCGTCTTAGGATTAACCCCATTTGTTACACAGGTTTCAAATATTATTATTCAAGTTTTGGGAAATAATCTGTTGAAACAATATGGTAGCCAGTCTATTTATGGTCCAGATATACCTATTGCTATTGCAGGCATTGTCATGAAGGTCAATGTCATTTTCATGGCTATTGTCCTCGGTATAGTACAGGGGAGTCAGCCTATTATTGGATTTAACTATGGAGCAAAAAATTTCCCTAGAGTATGTGAAACTTTTAAGGTTTTAATCAAAAGTGTCGCAATTGTATCGCTACTTGCATGGTTGGCATTTGAATTGTTACCAGGACAACTGATTTCATTATTTGGTTCTGGTGATAGTGATCTTTATCTTGAATTCGGAAAATATTACATGAGAACTTTCTTGTTCTTCTCAATTACCAATGGCTTCATGATTTCTATTTCAACCTATTTTACTTCAATTGGTAAGGCATGGAAGGGAACCATTTTATCGGTGTTGCGTCAGTTGATTTTGCTCATTCCTTTGATGATTCTATTTGCTCGTTTGTTTGGTGTTAAAGGGGTTATGCTTGGAGGACCTGTTTCTGACTTTGCGACTTTTATTATGGCTGCTATTTTCATCGTGATTGAATTTAAAAGAATGCCTAAGGAAAATTTGAGCGTCTAAAATGAGCTTAGTCACTTAGAATTTATCCTTTCTATTGGCAATTAAACAATTAGAAATAGCTTAGAATCAACGTTTCATGAGAACGTCCTTCTAAGCTATTTTTTATTTTAATGCTTTTTATCTAGCGTCTTTATCCGTTATTTATCAAATTCAGCTTTGGATTTAACATCGACGTATTCTTCAGGAACTTCGTGGCTAAGAATGTCATTGTAGCTTGGCAAGATGAGGTCCTTGCCGTATTTGTTACGAAGAGCAGTAGTGACTAAACGATAAGCAAGATTGGCATTACGTGATAGGATAGGACCATGGAAGTAAGAGCCATAGACATTTTTATAGTGAACACCTTCGCTATCATCCTTTTCATTGTTACCATTCCCGTAAACAACTCGACCTAAAGGTTTTTCATCATCTGAAAGGAAGGTGCGTCCTTGATGGTTTTCAAAGCCGTAATAGGTTTCGTTAAATTCGTCGTTGTGAATCTTGATATCACCGATAAAACGATTATTTTCTTGATTGAGGGTATAGTGTCCCATAACCCCAATGCCATCAATTCTGACACCGTTAGCTTGAACATAATATTGTCCCAAGAGTTGGAAGCCACCACAGATGGCTAAAATGACCTTGTCGTCTTGAATGAACTGATCAATAGTGCTTCGCTTGCTAGGTAAGTCTTTGGCGACAATTGATTGCTCGTAATCTTGTCCACCACCGAAAAAGACGATATCATATTGATCGTTATCAAATGAATCACCGACTGAGATGATATCAAAGGTCATTTTGGCCCCTAATTTTTCGCCGACGTACTTTATCATGAGAATATTGCCGTTGTCACCATAGGTGTTTAAGAGATTACCATAGAGGTGGGCAACATTTAACTCATAGTCATAATTGTGATTATTGGGAGATTGTAAAGAAGTATAGACCATTAATGCATCTCCTTTCCAACAGCTTTTTTAGTTGCGAGGATTTCTCGGAACTCAAGCATGGCAGTATAAGTTGCCAAGATATAAGCGTGATCGGCGTCTTGGTTTTCAATCATGGTCATAATGTCATCCAACTTTTCAGCTTGACGAATCTTGTTCTCTGGATAGCCAGTCACACGGAGACGACGAGCTATTTCGGAGTGGCGCACGCCACCAGCATTCATTTCTGTAATATCCATGTCGTTAACAGCTTCGAAATTAGCGTCCCAAATCCAGGAAGTATCAATCCCATCTGCATAGTTAGCATTTAAAAGGACAGATAAAGAGAAGGGATAATCTGCCAACTTAATCATATCAAGTGCTTGACTGGCTCCGACAGGATTTTTTATGAGGACCAAAGTACATGATTTATCACCGATTTTAAAGGTTTCTTGACGACCAAAGACGGCACGGCTCTTATCAAAACCAGCCTTGATTTGTTCAGGTGAAACGCCAAAGAACTCAGCAACTGAGACAGCAGCAAGGGCATTGTAGATATTATAGAGACCACCTACATTGATTTTGTAATCCTGACCATCAATAACAAATTCGGAAGTCGTATTGGTAATATTTGTTAGAGCAGTCAGTTTGTAATCTAAATGAGGTCGTTTGAAGTCACAGTTGAGACAGATATAGTCCCCAAGATTGGCATAAGTGTTCATCTTGTATTGCAAAATGTGTTCGCATTTTGGACAGACAATCCCTTCAGTGTTGTAGTGAGCTAGCTGTGGCTCATGAGATTCTGTATCAAAACCATAAAATTGCACAGGATTAACCACTTGACGTGAATGAAATAGAGGACTATCTCCGTTAGCTAGAATAGTAGCATTCGGTGCCTTGGCAGCCCCAGCTAAAATCATGTCATAGGTAGTATATATCTCTCCATAACGGTCCATTTGGTCTCGGAAAATGTTGGTAAAAACAAAAAGACTTGGCGTGATATATTCAGTGATCTTTGGTAGACTTGCTTCGTCTATTTCTAAGACTGCGATTTTTTTACCGGATTTACCGGATTTACCGGATTTGGCAGTTAAAAAAGTCGAAGTAATCCCTGTGATCATGTTAGCGCCACTCGGATTAGTCACAATATCACCGAAAGCTTCTTTAAGGATACCAACGGTTAGAGCAGTTGTAAGGGTTTTACCATTAGTACCGGTGATAACCACAATTTCATAATCTTTCGCCAGAGTATCTAAAATAGTCGCATCGTATTTAAGGGCAATCTTACCGGGTAAGGTTGAACCACGTCCCATTTTTGAAAGAACAAAATGAGCTGTTTTACCAGCTAAAATTCCCATCTGAGTTTTCATAGTCATGTCTTTATTTTAACAAAAATGCTACAAACTAGCTAGAAAAAGTGCTATAATAAAATGAGTGTCTGTCTTTAAGGCATTATTAAGAACCTGTGAATACAGGTTCCAATCAAGAGAGGTACCAGTATGAGTTTTTTTTCACAGTTTGATGCTAGATTCTGGCAATCACTCTTTGATAGCCCTTTGACAATTTTAGTCAATCTTTTAGATGTTGCTATTGTCGCTTATTTAATTTATCGTTTTATAAAAGCCTTGGCTGGTACTAAAATCATGTCCTTGGTGCAAGGGATTATCTTATTTATCATCTTAAAGTTATTAGCTGAGTTTATTGGTTTAACAACCATCACTTATTTGATGAATCAGATTATTACCTATGGTGTTATAGCAGGTGTCGTTATCTTTGCGCCAGAAATCCGTTTAGGTTTAGAAAAGTTTGGGAAGACTACTCAACTATTTGCGCCAGTCTCACCTGTTCTTACAGATGAAGAGAAGTTGATAGATGCACTCGTTAAATCAGTTGCTTACATGAGTCCACGTAAGATTGGTGCTCTGATATCTATTCAGGGAACACAGACCCTACGTGAATATATCAATACAGGCATTCCCTTGAATGCAGATGTATCCAGTCAGTTATTGATTAATACCTTTATACCCAATACGCCATTACATGATGGAGCTGTTATTATCAGAGGGAAAAAGATTGCAGCGGCTTCTTGTTATTTGCCTTTGACTGAATCAACGGCTATTTCAAAGGAATTTGGAACAAGACACCGTGCAGCTATTGGATTATCTGAGTATTCAGATGCTTTAACGATTGTTGTTTCTGAAGAAACAGGTAGTATTTCTGTCACACATAATGGGCGTTTCCAGCATGATTTAAGCAATGAGAGTTTTGAATTGATACTCCGAGAGATCTTACTATCTGATGCTGTTAAAACACCAAGCTGGAAAGAACGCTTGTTTGGAAAGGGGGAAAAATGATTAAGAAATGGTTTAACCAGTCAATTTTTTATGTGATTATTTCTCTTTTCTTCTCATTACTCTTATTTTTAGTTGCTAAAGCAACTACTTATAATGCTTCTGGGACACAATTGTCGCGAGTAACTGAGACCTATAGTCACACCATAGAGAGTGTGCCCATTGATATAAAGTATGATACTAATAAGTATTTTATTAGTGGGTATTCATACGAAGCAGAAGTTTATTTAACATCAACAAATCGCATTAAACTTGACTCTGAGATACACGAAGATACACGTCATTTCAAGGTTGTTGCGGATTTGTCAAATGTAAAACCTGGAACGACAAATGCTAAGTTAAAAGTGGTAGGCTTACCTAGAGATATGAATGCGGTTGTCAATCCTAAAAATATTGCTATCAATATTGGGAAAAAAGCTAGCAAAACCTTTAAAGTGAAATTAACGATTTCACCAGATCAGGTAGCAGATGGTTATCAGGTTGCTGATGTGGATATAGGTGTCTCTGAAGTGACTGTTACAAGCAATGAATCAACACTGGAACAAATTGATCATGTCGAAGCTATTTTACCGTCTGATAAGGTTTTAAGCAGTGACTTTAATGGAACTGTTAATTTACAAGCAGTCGCTGCAGATGGCACTATTTTGGCATCTATTGTTGATCCTGCCAAAACTCAAATTAAGGTCTCTGTCAAAAAACTAACTAAGGAAGTACCGATTAATTTGTCAGTAACAGGTGTCTTATCGGATAAATTATCAAATATTAATTACAAGTTAAGTCAAGAGACAGTTATTGTTTCAGGAACACAGGAAGAACTTGATGCTACAGATAGTGTTAAGGGGACTGTTGATATTACAGGTATTTCGAAAGATATCTCGAAAACAGTTTCCTTATCAGCCTCTAATGTTACGATAGTACCACAAACTGTTACCGTTAAACTGACAACTACTAAGAAATAAAGTAGAAAAACTTTTAGAAAAATGGAGGAGTGCCTAAGCGCTAATAATTATGGGAAAATATTTTGGAACAGATGGTGTACGAGGAGAAGCAAATCTAGAATTAACACCAGAATTAGCCTTTAAACTCGGACGCTTTGGTGGATATGTTCTTAGTCAACACGAAGAAGAACGTCCCAAGGTTTTTGTAGCGCGTGATACGCGTATTTCAGGTGAAATGTTAGAAGCAGCTTTAGTCGCTGGCCTTCTTTCTGTGGGAATAGAAGTTTACAGATTAGGCGTTTTAGCTACCCCGGGTGTTTCTTATCTTGTAAGGACTGAGAATGCTAGTGCTGGAGTTATGATCTCTGCTAGTCATAATCCAGCTCAAGATAATGGTATCAAGTTTTTTGCCAATGACGGATTTAAATTAAGCGATGCTATAGAAGCTGAGATTGAAACGTTGTTAGATGCAGAAGAAGATACTCTTCCTCGACCATCGGCTCAAGGTTTAGGAAGCCTTGTTGACTATCCTGAAGGTTTACGTAAGTATGAAGCTTTTCTTGTTTCGACGGGAATCAAACTTGATGGTATGAAAGTTGCTCTTGACGGTGCTAATGGTGCAGCTCATCGTTCTGCGCGTCATGTTTTACTAGACTTAGAAGCTGATATTTCAGTTATTGGTGATAAGCCAGATGGTTTGAATATCAATGCTGGAGTTGGTTCAACACATCCAGAAGCTTTACAAGAATTAGTCAAAGAAACAGGTTCTGCGATTGGTTTGGCCTTTGACGGAGATAGTGATCGATTGATTGCAGTAGATGAAACCGGTGAAATTGTTGATGGTGATAAAATCATGTATATTATAGGTAAGCACATGGTTAAGAATGGGCAGTTAGCAAAAAATACTATTGTCACCACTGTAATGTCTAATTTAGGATTCCACAAGGCTTTAGAAGCTGAAGGTATTGAAAAAGTTGTTACAGCTGTAGGTGATCGTTATGTTGTTGAAGAAATGCGTCAATCAGGCTATAATCTAGGTGGCGAACAATCAGGACATGTCATCATCATGGACTATAATACAACTGGTGATGGACAATTGACCGCAATTCAGCTAACTAAGGTGATGAAAGAAACAGGAAAAACATTGTCTGAGTTAGCATCAGAGGTCACTATCTATCCCCAAAAGCTCGTCAATATTCGTGTTGACAATGCTATGAAAGATAAAAGTATGGAAGTTCCAGCTATTGCTGATATTATCACTAAGATGGAAGCTGAAATGGCTGGTAATGGTCGTATTCTTGTTCGTCCAAGTGGTACGGAGCCATTGCTTCGTGTGATGGCAGAGGCACCAACTGATGCAGAAGTTAATTATTATGTGGATACTATTGCTGATGTTGTACGTGCAGAAATTGGCATTGACTAATGCTAAAATTAGTGATGGATATCGTTAATGAGGTAGCCTTTCCATTTAATAAAAAATGGCTCTTCGTCAACTGTAGTGGGTGACTTATAATTAACATCTAGAGAGAATCGTTCCGGTTCTCTCTTTTTGAGTGTTTAAAGCGATGAGTATTTTGGTTTTAAAG
>NZ_JBLOJT010000190.1:0-1406 GCF_047785745.1 Streptococcus pluranimalium
TCACACGTTGACGAGAAGCATTAGGGGACTACAATTGAGAATCGAACAAATCATACTGGCTTATCATTTGAGATATTTTGAAATCAACTATCACCACGGGTTTACATGACTTCTTAGTTGTATAAGAAAACATTGTTCAAGATATTTCAGTCATTTTGTCCTGAAGCTCAAACATGATATAATACTAGATGATCAGTCATTACATGACATTCTGATCCAGTTTGGATCACTATGATAATTAAACAAGGGAAAAACCCTTGTTACGAAAGGAATATAGAAAATACTATGATGAATATGCAAAACATGATGAAGCAAGCACAGAAACTCCAAAAGCAAATGGAGAAGAAACAAGAGGAGCTTGCTGCGACTACTTTCACTGGCAAATCTGCTCAAGATTTGGTTGTTGTCGAATTTTCAGGTGATAAAAAATTAACCAACATCACTTTCGCTGAAGCTGTCGTTGATCCTGAAGATGTCGAAACACTTCAAGACATGACAACACAAGCCATCAACGATGCTCTCAGTCAAATTGATGCAGCGACTCAAAAAACAATGGGTGCCTTCGCTAACAAATTACCATTCTAAACCTCACAAAAAGCCCTTTCCACTGTGGAAAAGGCTTTTTTACTATCTTTTTAACGACTCTCTTTGGCTAATTCCAAACAAGAAGACTTCGTATGACAATGAGGACAAGTGAGTTTACGTGTTTTTGGCGTGTGACCTGCCTTGGCAAAGTCCCAATAGGTTGGTTGAAAGGTTTGATGGCAAACTGGGCAAAGGTACTCTAAACCTCTGTAATACCAATAGCTCAGTCCAAAAATCATCCCAATAAATAAGATTGCAACAGGAAGAGCACTCCAAATGGTTAACTTGAAAAAAGAGAGACTGACAGTATAGATCACTATAACTACAGCAAGTAAGATACTATACCAAAAAGTATGCCTCTGCCAAGCTTTTTGATTGTTCAGACGCTTTTTCATAATGATAAGATTTCCTTTCCTAAAATCATTTTTTGATTTGATTTGGCGAGATAAGGATTCCAGTTGATGTAAACGCTCTTTAATTTGTTTTTGTTCTCTTTTATTTTCTTCGATTTTGATAGTCAAAAGCAGTCTAATTGTAGCTAAATCATTGTCTGAGGTTAAGAATTCTCGAATTTGCTTGAGCGAAAAACCAAGTTCTTTGAGAAAGAGAATCATTCTTAACTTTTCCAAATCTTTCTCAGTATATTGTCTGCGATCACCATCACTACGAGTCGATGGTACCAGTAATTTTTTGTGATCATAAAATTGAACGGTTCTGACCGAAATACCGGTTTCTTCTGCCAATTGTCCTGTCGAATAAGTAATTGACATGTACTAAACCTCCTTTCCAGCATCCATCTTATCTCATGACCTAAGGTAACT
>NZ_JBLOJT010000191.1:0-1405 GCF_047785745.1 Streptococcus pluranimalium
AAAAACCACTATTCCGAAGAACAGTGGTTTGATAATCTTTCTAAGCGGTTAAGCTATAAGAATGATTATTTAAGAGTAACTGAAGCACCTGCTGCTTCAAGTTTTTCTTTGATTTCGTTAGCTTCTGCTTCTGAAGCACCTTCTTTGATAACTGATGGTGCGCCATCAACGATAGCTTTAGCTTCTTTAAGACCTTCGCCTGTGATTTCACGAACAACTTTGATAACGCCAACTTTTTTGTCGCCAGCAGAAGTCAATTCAACGTCGAATGAATCTTTAGCAGCACCTGCGTCAGCACCACCAGCAGCTGCAGCAGCTACAGGAGCAGCAGCAGTTACACCAAATTCTTCTTCGATAGCTTTTACAAGATCGTTAAGTTCAAGAATAGTAGCTTCTTTGATTTCAGCAATAATGTTTTCAATGTTCAATGCCATTGTAATTTCCTCCAAATATAGATTATGTAACATAGTATGTTTGTAGCCTTAGGCTACGAGTAGCGGAGAGATGCTTATGCAGCACCGTCTTCGTCTTTTTCTGCAACAGCTTTGACAGCGTATGCAACGTTGCGAACTGGCGCTTGAAGAACAGAAAGGAGCATAGAAAGCATACCCTCTTTGTTTGGAAGTGATGCAAGAGCGTTGACTTCTTCCACAGTTGTGAATTTACCATCAACAACACCACCTTTGATTTCAAGAGCTTTTGCGTCTTTAGCGAATTCGCTGATAACTTTAGCTGGTGCGATAACATCTTCGTTTGAGAATGCTACTGCTGATGGTCCAACAAAAAGTTCTTTAAGATCTGAAAGTCCTGCTTCTTCAGCGGCACGTGACAAGATTGAGTTTTTGATAACTTTAAACTCAACATCACTTTCACGAAGATTACGGCGAAGTACAGTATCTTGATCAACTGTAAGTCCACGTGAATCTACAACCACGATAGATGCAGCAGCTTTCATTTTCTCAGCAACAACTGAGACTTGTTCAGCTTTTTTAGCAATAATTGCTTCACTCATTAGTAGTTTTACCTCCGTTTTTATTTTTTGGGATAGGCACAAAAAAATCGCACCTAAACCTAGACACGAAAGTACAATACGTTACAAAATATTCGTTACGTTTTGTGCCTCGGCAGGATGTTTATGAGTCGTACTCCCCTGCTGTCTTAGGTCAGTTTCATTTCAAAACCTTATTTATAATATCATGATTATTAACCTTTGACAAGTCTAAACTATTATTTTTTTCAAAAATATCATTCGAAAGTGATAATGTCTTAGCTAGGTCGAATGTGAAAATGTCCCGTCTGTTAAACTAGAAAGATGAGGAAAATAGAACTAACTATGATAGCATCAAAGAAATACGCAGTCATCAAAGCTGTTTGTGAGGGTAAAAAACAGAAAAACAGGGCTTGT
>NZ_JBLOJT010000192.1:0-1358 GCF_047785745.1 Streptococcus pluranimalium
ATGCGCGTGATAACAAAAAGCATAGACGCTCCCACCGCCTCCACAATAAATTGCTTCATGGGCGTTAGAAGGCCTATGCTTCTTTGGTAGAGAAACCGCGCTCCAGTGGGTGCTCGACCTCTCTACCTTTGTCTATATTATATCACTTATTTTATCTTACGGGTAGAGTTAAATCCCTTTCGTACCTCTAAAATAGCTTAGGCATAGGGTTTTTGTTTCATTTCAAAAAATTCAAAAAGGGAACTTTTTGCACGGAAGAGGGCGGCGTTCTCATTCTCCGAACATTCCCACCCCCGATAAAAAAGATAGGGGGTATTGCCGAACAATTAACGCCTGCTTTAGTGTTAGCCGTTATCTTAGCTTTGATTCAGCAACACCTCGTCCAAAGCTTCCATTGCTTTCTTTTTCTCTCTAAAGAATTTTGACTTACCAATTTCTAGTCTATCTTGTGCTTCAGTCAGTGTCTGACTGTTGATTATAGTGATCAATACTAGAACAAGTTTCATGTCTTTAACTCCATAAACGTACTCAAGTAATCTTTGACGCTCTTGGTGTAACTGTTCAATATGTTTCAACATATAATCGTTTTTATCCAAATAAGCCACCGTTTTAGCTTCCTGTGCGTTTGTTGTGCTGGTCTGCACTCTTGTATCAGAATAGCCGTGAGAGCCGTAAACTAGGCTTAGAGTCGCTTGTCGGTCTTCTTCCAAATCTCTGATAAACTTAGGAATCGTTTGTAACTCTTTGATTAGCTGTTTAGCGTCCATATTACCCTCCGTGGTATAATGATAAAGCAATGTTTATTAACACGGAGGACGGTCAGCGATGGCTGTCTTTTTTGTTCCTAATCTAACGTCGTTTCCGACATTTGCCTATATTATTTCATGTTCTTAGGTTTTCTTAGGGTTATTTCAAGTTTTATCAAGTTTTTTCAAGTTCTCGTACCCAACAATTCCCAACATTTAGGGATACCCCCCCTTACGCGTGAGAAGACAAATATTTGGATAGTTGACCCTCTCCATCGGTTTCCCAATCAATGTGATCAGCCATTTTATATTAGGCGGGGGGATGGGGAGCTTTTCCTATCCAAGCTATTCATCTATCGCTGTTTTTATATAAGGTTTTTTAAGGTTTTACAGCACAATAGACGCCCTAAAATAAGGCGTCCTTTTTTATACTGCCCAATTTGTAAAATTAAGCTAGACAGAAAAAGCCATCTATGTTAGGCTCAGATAAACTACCACATTTGTCTGAAAGGAACTAACATAAATGACCTACACTCATCTTACCACAAACGAACTTGTTATGATAGAGGCATACTACCAAGAAGGTGCAACAGTCAGTGCTATTGTTGCGTC
>NZ_JBLOJT010000193.1:0-1347 GCF_047785745.1 Streptococcus pluranimalium
ATCTAACTTTTTGGGGTCAGTACATTTTCGTATTTTATTAAAAATTACGTTTTGAGTGATTATATCCGTATCGTTCTATAAAGTCTTCACGGAATTCAAGTAAATTATCGTCCACGATTGCTTGGCGAACTTTCTTCATCAAATTAACCAAGAAATAGAGATTATGGTAAGATGTCAAACGCATACCAAAGGTTTCGTCGGCTTTAAGAAGGTGACGGAGGTAGGCACGTGTGTAGTTTTGACAAGTGTAACAATCACAATCATGATCAAGTGGTGTGAAATCTTCAGCATACTTGGCATTTTTGACCACCAAGCGACCTTCACTGGTCATACAAGTGCCGTTACGAGCGATACGTGTTGGCAGCACACAATCAAACATGTCCACACCGCGAATAACCGCGTCAATCAAACTATCAGGAGCTCCAACTCCCATGAGGTAACGAGGTTTATTCTCAGGCAACATTGGCGTCGTGAAATCAAGCACAGCATTCATCTCTTCATGCGTCTCACCAACAGCAAGACCACCGATAGAATAGCCGGCAAAATCCATAGAAACCAAGTCTTTAGCAGACTGACGACGGAGGTCTTCAAAACCAGCCCCCTGCACAATACCGAAGAGCCCTTGATCGTGCGGGCGACGATGGGCTTTTAGCCCACGTTCCGCCCAACGGCTTGTTCGCTCGATAGAATTTTTGACGTAATCATAGGGTTGGTAAAATTGTGGGCATTCGTCAAAGCTCATCATGATATCCGAACCAAGATTGTTCTGGATAGAGATGGCTTTCTCCGGAGAAAGGAACATTTTAGAACCATTCAAGTGGTTTTTAAAGGTCACCCCTTCTTCAGTGATATTACGGCTATCAGCCAAAGAATACACCTGAAAACCACCAGAATCGGTAAGAATAGCCTGGTCCCAGTTCATGAATTTGTGTAATCCACCGGCACGCGCAATCAATTCGTCACCAGGGCGTAACCAGAGGTGGTAAGTGTTTGAAAGGATGATCCCTGAACCCATTTGTTTCAATTCTTCAGGAGATTGTGTTTTTACCGTGGCTTGTGTCCCAACCGGCATAAACATAGGGGTTGAAAAAGTACCGTGTGGGGTTTCAATCTCTCCCAGACGGGCACCTGTGTGTTTTTCCGTTTTGATCAAACGGTATTTGATAGCATGTTCTGTCATATTGACTCCTTATTGTGTTACTCGATGAGTATAAATTTACTAGAAAAGACAGTCCTAGGGATGAGACAAAGACTTAGGATTTCCAAAATTCGTCAACCCTAATCTCACCCTGCACCATAACAAGTCAGCATTGTTATTGTACCAAATAAAAGGCAAGGTGTCAGTTC
>NZ_JBLOJT010000194.1:0-1284 GCF_047785745.1 Streptococcus pluranimalium
CTGTTCTAAAAAAATTTAGAACAAACTATTGACTTTCCTTATAGTTTGTCTTTATTATATCCTATGATTTTGATCCCAGATTAAAGTTAACAAAAATCATGGCGTAGAAATCGCTATTTTCTAACGAGACATCAAAAGCTCCACTAGCTCAGCTATCTGATCGAATGGCTTGTTCAATTGGTCTTTTCCCAGCCTTATAATAGTCAACTCACACATTACAAAATATGCTACATATATACTCTCAAAACTTCTACTACAAAATCGAGGGAAAGATAGGTATTAAACAAGATGTGACATATAATAGGGACTATTAGCGTTTTGGAATAGGTATATGTCACCGCAAATCCAAGACCACTAAGGAAAAAATAAGCTACATGAATCAGACTAAAAGGATAAGCATAAGTATGCATGAGGCTAAATAGTAAGGCTGAAACAGATAACGTCATTATCAGTGGGCACTTATCCATTAAAGCCATCAGACACCCCCTAAACAGTAACTCCTCGATTAAGGGACCTAAGATAAGCATATGAAGTAGAATCAATTCATCATAATAGACGCCTGTACTGTTAATTAGAAGATTGGCCCATGCTTGTCCATTGGCCGACAAAGGTAAGAGTCCCTCTATAAAGATCACTAAGGCATTCCAAATTAATCCCAAGGCTACAGCAAAAGCAACTCTAGAAGATAATGGCTTTACTTGCCATAACCTAAGACCATAACGTCTTTTTAAATAAAATAAGATTATGGAACTTAGGGAGATTAAGAGCAAAGTCTGCAGCAAAAAGTAATGATCATCATAATATGACCCATTGTAAGCCATCAGAGAGACTAGACCAATACCTCTATCATAAAAGATAAAGAAGCCCAAAAAGATAAGACTATCAAACAACCCTTTCTTCCAACTCTTTAGAAATACCATATCTTCCATAAAAGCTACCAAGTTATTTTTGTGTTGAATTAACTGAAATATCCCGAGGAAACATCATATAATCATGCCAAGTGACCTGAATTCCTCCAACTACTTGATCCAATTCTGAAATAGTTAGATCTTTCACTTCAACTTTTTCTTTCATACTTTTTCTCCTAATTATTTTATAGTTGTGATCACATTTTAAATATAACAAAAATAGTAGTTTAGAAATATCTATTTCCTAAACGGTCATCGAAACGTCCTAAACGGTAACCGATTCATCAAACGCTCAACCTTCTACCGTTGGAAATCTGAGAGTGAGAAGACTAAGGAGAGAGGTGATCTGGTAGAGAAAATCGAGCAACTCTGCGCA
>NZ_JBLOJT010000195.1:0-1276 GCF_047785745.1 Streptococcus pluranimalium
TTGTAAAAAATCTTGAGTTGTTACAGTCGTATCGCTGTCTTCTGAGGTAAAAACAGTGAAGTCAATACTTTCTTCCGTTTTTTGTATTCTTTTAACTGTTTCCTTAACAGAGTCAAGCATCGCTTTACCACTATGGTTTTTCAAGTCGTAATGGATAGTGTTTATAGTTCGAATATCAAATGGAATGGGATCCACCGTTTTTTGTCTCAGAAAAATAGTAGGTAGATTTAAAGCTTTTCGGAATCCTAATTCTAAAAAAACATTAGGGTTATTCCCTGTGATGTCAACAATAACCAAGTCGGACTTCGACAGTGCTTCAAAGATTTTGTCATCTATTTTATCAGAATGATAGAGCTCGTCAGCTCGCTTAACATCGTATTTAGGTTCTAAAGCTGGTTTAACGATATAATTTAGAACGCTATCAGAGTGATCTCGAATTTCTGACCCTTCTTCACCGATAGCTGATACAACAAAACAAGTTTTTTTATCCATTTATTTTCTCCAATCATTTTTATTTCAATTATATCACAGGAAGGAGGTGGAGAGATGGTGGAAATAAAAGTAGGTGCCATGAGCGATAAAATAAAAGGCTTGGAATAAGCAATCCAAACCTATATCAATGAGCATGCTGGTGGCGAAGCTACAGTAGAAATATCACGAGATACTGATTTTGATTCTAAGCCACACCAACAAAAAGGGAGTTAAAACTAGAACAAGATACAGAGAAAAAATTTATCGAAGTGGTTGAAGATAGCCTCGGTAGAGGTCTTGTTAAATTTGAGTATGACATGATCGAAGATGACAATATGGCTTATTTATACGAGTTATACTACTGTAGATGATTATTTCTCTTTATCCCTTCATTGTTAGCAGATTTTTATGGATTAATTTAGTTGAATTATCAAAAAATTCTATAAAATGCTTGACAGGTAGAAAATCATGTATTATACTTAGTTACAATCATAAACAAAGGAGAAAAAGGAATGCTTTTAAGTCGGTTAAACGATACTAAACAAAATACTTTCTTTAACTTTAGTTTCTTTAGATAACCGTTTGTAGCTCTTAGGTACAAACGGTGCGCAAGTTTGTATCTATGAGGCTAAAGCATTTTAAGGTTGACTTGGCTGATTAGATTTTATCTAACTGGTCGAGATCACTACTTGATAAGTGACTTTTTGATAAAGTCAATTCAAACCAGTTAGAGTTATTCTAACTGGTTTTTTGGTACGACGGGCATGTCGTATATCTGAGGTGCAAGTCCTCTGTGGGCACCCGC
>NZ_JBLOJT010000196.1:0-1215 GCF_047785745.1 Streptococcus pluranimalium
TTATTTTATATATGACTCAGTTGATTGATCCAGTCACAGATATTTCTTAGTCTATGACAGAGTTAACAGAATTTAATAGTGTTTCAAATCGTTTAATAGAAATTTTGAATCTTGAAAAAGAGGGTGCTCAAACAGTAGAAAAGGAATTTGTTGGTCCAAATATTGTAATTAACAACGTTGATTTTGCATATGATCAAGAAAATATTTTGAATGGTCTATCAGTAAGTGTAGAATCAGGACGGCACGTTGCAATTGTCGGTCCAAGTGGAGCAGGGAAGTCTACCCAATGTCATTAAGTTAAGCAATCTATCACATTTTGTGGTAGGTTGTTTCTTTCTATGTTACACTAAAAATAAAAGGAGAAACACCATGCTTGACCAAATCAAAACTCACTTGCTTGATAGTATTAGTCACGTCGTTTCAAATGCCAACCAACTTGTCCGTCAACCAGAAAAAGATTTCAGTCGAAAAAGTCAGTTGACAATGACAACGATGGTAAAGTCTATCCTTGCCATGGGTGGTAAAAGTCTATCTAAAGAACTGCTAGATTTAGACCTCACTGTCTCTCAGTCCGCTTTTGTGCAACGTCGCTACCAGATTAAATACCAAGCTTTTGAAAGGCTTTTTAAAGAGTTTACTTCTAAAATCCCAACGGTTAATCCTATGCCGATTTTAGCTGTAGACTGTAGTGATGTCGTTCTTCCTCGAAATCGTTTTGACAAGGAGACCTGCATCCAAACGCGGCCAAATCGAACGCCTTACAATATGATTCATATTAATGCCCTCTATGATTTACAAAATGGGATTTATCATGACCTTCGGATTCAAGACAAGGTCGATAATGATGAACGCTCTGCTGTCATTGACATGATGGCGAGCTCTCCCTTTCGCACGAGCGCTTGTGATTATGGATAGAGGCTATGAATCTTACAATGTCATGGCACATTGCCAAGAGAAAAATGGGTTGTATATTATTTGTATTCGTGATGGAAATTGTTCTATCAAATCAGGTTTAAACCTGCCTGACACGCCTTATTTTGATGAACGGCTTGACCTTAAACTCTGTCGGAAACAAACCAAGGAGATGAAGCAAATGTATCAAGATTTCCCCAATCACTATCACTATTTATCGCATCACTCCCTCCTTACTCTAGTAGAAAAGCGGGTCCAATAAGCTTTTATGAACTATATTTTCGTATCGTTCGTGTGGAAATC
>NZ_JBLOJT010000197.1:0-1213 GCF_047785745.1 Streptococcus pluranimalium
AAATGATCTTTGTCTAAAGAAAATCCTTGCTATCTGATACTATAACTGCTATAATAATAACTTGTGAGAATACCTCACTTACCCCTTGCTAGGTCTTGGGGTCATTAGTCCAAAAGGAGGAAATATCAATGGCTAAATACGAAATTCTTTATATTATTCGTCCGAACATTGAGGAAGAAGCAAAAACTGCTTTGGTAGAACGTTTTGATTCTATCTTGACTGACAACGGTGCTACTATCGTTGAATCAAAAGATTGGGAAAAACGTCGCCTTGCATACGAAATCAAAGATTTCCGCGAAGGTCTTTACCACATCGTTACTGTTGAAGCTGAAGATGCTGTTGCTCTTAACGAGTTTGACCGTCTTTCAAAAATCAACACTGACATTCTTCGTCACATGATCGTTAACCTCGAAGCGTAAGAAGGTAGTTTATGATTAATAATGTAGTACTTGTTGGTCGTATGACCAGAGATGCAGAACTTCGTTACACACCGAGCAATGTAGCAGTAGCTACTTTCTCTCTTGCAGTTAACCGTAACTTCAAGAGTCAAAACGGTGAACGTGAAGCTGATTTCATTAATTGTGTGATTTGGCGCCAGCCAGCCGAGAATTTGGCTAACTGGGCTAAAAAAGGTGCCTTAATCGGTATCACTGGACGTATTCAGACGCGTAATTATGAAAATCAACAAGGTCAACGTGTTTACGTAACAGAAGTTGTTGCGGATAATTTCCAAATGCTGGAAAGCCGTGCTACACGTGAAGGTGGTTCACAAAGTTCTTACAATGGTGGTGGCTATAATAACCAATCATCAAACGACTCTTTTTCATCTTCATCACAAACACCAAACTTTGGTCGAGACGAGAGCCCATTTGGCAACTCAAACCCAATGGATATCTCAGATGACGATCTACCGTTCTAGGATGAACACTAACACTATAATATAAGGAGAAAATAACATGGCTCAACAACGTCGTGGCGGATTCAAGCGCCGTAAAAAAGTTGATTATATCGCAGCTAACAAAATTGAATACGTTGACTACAAAGATACAGAACTTCTTAGCCGTTTCGTTTCAGAACGTGGGAAAATCCTTCCTCGTCGTGTAACAGGAACTTCAGCTAAAAACCAACGTAAAGTAACAACAGCAATCAAACGTGCTCGCGTTATGGCACTTATGCCTTACGTTAACGAAGACTAATTCGTTAGACCACTTCC
>NZ_JBLOJT010000198.1:0-1199 GCF_047785745.1 Streptococcus pluranimalium
CTCTCAGATTTAGATTTTCATTGAGTATAAGATTATCAACCTATTTGAAGGAGCCCGTTGTTTTAGCTTGTCTCACCCACTTATCAAAGGTAAAAGGGGTTAAATCATATTCTTTGATCAGCGCACTTCGTTTCATCCCTGCATTGTGAAGGTCAACGATTTGTTGTTTAAAATCATCTGTAAAATGACGGCGTATTTTTCTAGACATTGAGTTCTCCTGTTTTCTTTAGCGTAGAACACTTTATAAGACTGTCTAGTTTAGTGTAACCGATTCAGTGTTGAAATGGTCAACTTCACTATTGCTCATGATAAAGACTATCAGACAGCGGTTGAGAAATATGGTATTTCTTACCAACAAGTTTATTCCTGGGTGAGGAAGTTTGAGAAGGACGGGAGTCAAGGTCTTCTAGACCGCAGAGGTAGAGGGTTAGAAAGCAAGCCTAATCTCACGCCAGAGGAAAAACTTAATGAAAAGGCAACAGTTATTTACAAGTTTATAAGCAGAACAAATCATAACTTAATAATGGAATACAGAACCTTCTTTAAAGTATAAGGATAAAATCAGCAAACTTCACACTTATATATCACAAAGCAGTTTCCCTAAATCAAATACACTATCCCTAGCATAAGTAGAGATTTTTCAATTGCTATTTTGACAAAAATTAAACCTACAGTAGCTCACTTTGAGGCAGATAGGGATTCAGTTTATAGGGGCTTGAAGAATCACTGGCAAATCTTACAAAAAGATAGTCGAAAACTATCTCTGGAGACGTTCTATTCAAAGACCTTTAGACAAACCTTAGCCCCTCGGGAGATTGTTCAGAAGACTTTACCCTTCTCTGAAGAACTACGCTATTACTATGAGCTATATCAACTCTTATTGTTTCACTTTCGATAGAAACAAGCTAGCCACTTTTTTGACCTGATTGAGGAGCATCTGGAGACTGTGAATAAAGAGTTTCAAACGGTCTTCAAAACTTTTTTGAAATACAAAAGCTATATTATTAATGCCTTAGAACTTCCCTATTCTAACGCGAAGCTTGAGGCAACTAACAAACTCATCAAAGATATCAAACGACAAGTTTTTGGATTTAAGACATTCAAGAACTTTCAAACCAAAATACTCATCGCTTTAAACACTCAAAACTCTAAGCAGGCTATGCCTGCCAACTCATGACAGAAAAAGAGATTAGGAATAC
>NZ_JBLOJT010000199.1:0-1162 GCF_047785745.1 Streptococcus pluranimalium
CTTTCCATCAGCTTTTTGACTTTTCTTAGTTTATATTAAAACATACTTAATTTTCAAAGAACCTCTTGTTTTCAGCCAGTATCTTTTGTAGTACACCTTATCTTTAAGAGTGTTACCAAAGTCTTTTCTAGGTCTAAAAGTTTTGGGAATAAGAAAAACAAGCATACCGTAAACCCGTTGTTTGTAGCATTACTTCCAGGCTTATGTTACAATACCTCTATAATAACTGTTCCCTCTTTCGCATAGATTGGAGATTTTATGATTAGAAGTATCAAACAACAAGCAAAAGTCTTAGTCAAAGGCCTCCCTGGGAAATATTCCCTCTTTATTCTACCGATTATCCTAAGCATTGTTAATATTACTATCTCTTATAGAGAGACTACTATTGATAGTATAGACACTCAGGTTAGTCTTTCAGCTACTATTTTTCCACCATTAGTCACTTTCTTAATAGCCTTCTTTACGATCTCAGCACTTTATACCATGCTTGAAGTGGTTCGACAAGAGCGAAAAGCTGTCGAATTTGGGGACTTAATGCAAAGTTTCTCAGGCGGTCGCTTTGCTAAATTATTTGTCACTCTGCTTGTGCGCAACCTCCTTATACTACCTTGGGCTTTCTTATTTGGTATCGGAATGGGCTTAATGCTTGGCGTTATGATTGTCTCTAGCGTCGGTGTCATTATCACCTTGCTTGGTTTAGTCCTCATGGTTGCAGGGATGATTCTAATCATTTGGAAATCCAACCAATATTCTCAAACTGAATTTGTCATTTATGACCAAATCGCTCAGAATCGCTATCAAGGACCACTAGCAGCTATCAAAGAAAGTAAACAATTGATGAAAGGGCATGTTTTTGAACTATTCAAACTTTACTTGAGTTTCATAGGCTGGTACCTTCTTACTTTCCTTACCCTCGGACTTGTTTCCATTTACCTTATCCCTTACATGACAACAACACGCGCTGTTTATTACCAATATTTATTAGAACAAAATGGTGCTCCTACTACCAAATACCAAGGCGGTCCTATCCAAGAGTCACCTTTTGATGTTCGCTAAGAAATCTTGAAGTTCTCTTTCTATTAAAAATAGGAAATGAGACATCAAAAGAATAACAAAGGATGCTGGGCAAAAGTCTCAAAAATAGAAAATAGCTTAGAATTGG
>NZ_JBLOJT010000002.1:0-65934 GCF_047785745.1 Streptococcus pluranimalium
TAAAAAATAGAACTTCGTTGGAAGTTCTTTTTTTTTATTTTTTCTCAGCTTCTTTTGAACTTGAGCTAGTAGATGAAGTAGTTGACGTGTCAGTAACTTCTGGATTTAGCTGCATGTAACTTGGAGCTTTAAAGAGGTCCTGAGTTGTTGTGTTATTGTGTTGGCTATAGATACTAGTTGATTTTTCACCACGTTTCTTTTCTATCGCTTTGAGAGCTTTTAAAGAATCGATATAAGAGATATGGCTAGCATCTACTTTATCTAGACCGTTATCTTCATCAAACCGGAGTAAATCACCAGTTTGAACAGCATCACTCATTTTTAGTTGTTGGGTTACAGACTCACGGATAGTTTGATTTTCAGCGAGTGTTGTTTCATCAGGATTGGTAATTAATTCCCCAGTTGCTGTGTTGTAGAGCTTCCCGTCATAGTTGGTATATTTAGGGGTGATATATGTTCCAGAAGAACGAAAAGCTACCATTTGTTTATTGTCAGGTGATAATAAATCTTGCCCTAACTCTACATAATTTGAGTTATCCATGCCTAGAAGTGATAATAGAGTAGGGAGATTGTCCACTTGACCACCGTAAGTATCACTGATAAATCCTTTATCCATACCCGGAATGTGAATCATGTAAGGGACACGCTGAAGCATGGCATTATCGTATTCAGACCACGTTTCAGGGTCTTTGCCGAGTAGTGGTGCTAAACTAGTGTTACGTGAATTTGATATACCATAATGGTCACCATATAATACGATAATAGAATTCTGGTAAATGCCACTAGCTTTCAAATAGTCAAAGAATGCTTTAACAGAACTATCGAGATAATTGGCTGTTGCAAAATAACCATTGATAGTCTCATCATCAGTTTTTGCTAGTGGGAATCCTTGCTCCTCAGTCTCCCCAGCTAAACTCGTGTAGGGATAATGATGACTGACCGTTAAGAATTTTGTATAAAAGGGTTGTTGCATATGTTCTAAATATTTGATAGAGTCTGAGAACATATGTTTGTCATTTAGACCATACTGGAAGGAATTCTTTTTAGTAAGCTCTTGGAAGTAAGATTCATCAAAGAAATAGTCGTATCCCCATTGTTTATAAGCATTATTACGGTTCCAGAAGGTACCAACATTTCCATGAAAGACAGCGCTAGTATAGTCACCTTTTTGCTTTAAGATGTTTGGTGCCGCAAACTGCGTGTTGTCTCCCCCATAGTTTACCATGAAAGAGCCACTGTTTAGACCGAATAAAGAGTTTTCCATCAGTGTTTCGGCGTCAGAAGTTTTACCGGCCTTAACTTGATGGAAAAAATTTGAAAAGGCAAAGGTTTCTTTGGAATGGTATAACGAATTAATAAATGGGGTGACTTCATGTTCTTGATCATCCACATTTAGTTTGTAATCAATCAGAAACTGCTGAAAACTTTCCAAATGGATCATAATCACATTGCGCCCTTTAGCAATTCCGTAAAATTCAGGATTTGGAGCCACATAGTTTTCCTTAACATAGTTTTTAACTTCAGTTAATTCTTCTGCAGTGGCACCACTACGTTCTTTTTCAGCCTGATAAGCCTGGTTACCGCTATAAGTTGAAAAAGCTGGTAAGCCTAGTGCTCGAACTAGATAGAAATTAGAGAAACCACGTGATAAAAGTTCAGGGCGATCAATTTCTGCTAAAAAAAGATTAATAGAAAAAAGAAGACCAGATAGGGCAGTTACCGCAAAACTTGCTCTCTTATTAAAGGGACGACTATCAGTTGTCACTTTCTTTTTAATAAAGAGGAAGGCGAGTAAAATAAGATCAACAATGTAAAAAAGATCAGTGAAACGAACTAAGTTAAGAGCTGAATCTCCTAAACCTGCGGCAGCTTTGCTACTTCCTAGCATTGTACTAACAGTAATAAAATCTGAAAATTCTCGGAAGTAAAAGGCATTGGCAATTATGAGAATAGTTAGTAAAAGGTAGATGAGCCAAGCTAAGCTGTAAAATAATTTTGTTTTTTTGATATAAAGTGCTAGGCCAATCAGAAGCAATCCGATGGGAATAGGATTGATGATGGTTAGAAAAGTTTGATAAACATTTTCAATATTAAGCACAAAGTCGACATGGTAAGCCCAGAGGGTTTTTAACCAATAAAAAAACAATAAAGTAAGGACAAATCCCAGGCGGGTACTCATCACTTTAAGTATTGTATTGATAATTTTTTTCACAACAATTTTATTCCTTGTTTATTTTCCTAAATAATAAAGAATCTCAATAGTTATTATATCATAAATTAAAAAGAGGTCACAAATAAAGTTGTTACCTCTTGCTATTCATACAACTGATATTTTGATATAATGATTTTTATGGAAAAACTTCGACTAAGTGCACAAGTGGAGAAGAAACTAAGCAAAGGTATTGTTCTATTAGAAAAAGATGATTTACCGACTGCTAAAACAGAAAATGGCTTGGTCCAGCTAATATCTCAATCTGGCCAATTGCTAGCGACAGCCTACTTATCAGAACAACATAAAGGAATCGGTTGGGTCATTTCTACAGATGATATAGAGTTAACTCAATCTTTCTTCGAAGCTTTATTCACTAAAGCAAGAGAATCTCGTCTTGCCTTTATTAATGACTCAAGTATGACAGCTTATCGTTTGTTCAATCAAGAAGGAGATGGTTTTGGTGGTTTTACTGTTGACAGATATGGTGACTTTGTCATCTTTTCATGGTATAATGCTTTTGTTTACAGTATAAAAAACAGAATTGTCGAAGCGTTTAAAGTGGTTTTTTCTGACCTTTCAGGGGCTTATGAAAAGTATCGCTTTAAAGGTGCAGAGAGGCAATCAGGACATCTTTATGGTGCGAAAGCCCCTGAGACTTTTGAAGTGCTTGAGAATAATGTTAAGTACCAAATTTTTCTAAATGATGGTTTGATGACAGGAATCTTTCTGGATCAACATGAGGTTAGAGGACGTTTGGTTGATGGTTTAGCAGCAGGTAAATCCGTTTTGAATCTTTTCTCATACACAGCTGCATTTTCTGTTGCTGCAGCCATGGGAGGGGCAAGACAAACAACCTCTGTTGATTTAGCTAAGCGGTCTGTTGAATTATCAGAAGCACATTTCAAGGCTAATGGACTTGATACTCTAAATCATAAACTCAAGGTTATGGATGTCTTTGCTTATTATCGATATGCTAAACGACATGGTTTGACATATGATGTGATTGTCATTGATCCCCCTAGCTTCGCACGTAACAAGAAACAAACGTTTTCTGTCTCAAAAGATTACCATCGTTTAGTCAGTGAGGCAGTGGCTATTTTAAATCCAAATGGTATTTTGATTTTGTCCACTAATGCTTCAAACCTTAGTGTAGAGCAATTTCAAAAACAGATTAATAAAGGTTTTGGTGGGAAGCCCTATCAAGTGCTATCCCTAGACCAACTACCAGCTGATTTTAAAATAAATAAGAATGATGAAAGAAGTAACTACTTAAAAGTATTTACCATTAAGGTTGGATAATGAAAATAGTTGTACCAATTATTCCTAAAAGCCTCGATGAGGTTAAAAATATTGATAGTTCAAAATATGAAGGCGCAGATATTATTGAATGGCGGGCGGATTATTTAGCAAAAGATGATATTTTAAAAGTGGCACCAGCTGTTTTTGAGAAATTTTCTGGTTACGAGATTCTCTTTACCATTCGTACGGTTAACGAAGGCGGTTTTGCAGAACTTAGTCCTGAGGATTACATTTCTCTTTTGAAAGATGTTGATGCGCTTTATCACCCAGATTATATTGATTTTGAATACTTTACCTATAAATCACATTTTGATCAGTTGTTAAGTTTTCCGAATTTATCACTAAGTTACCACAATTTTCACGAGACACCGGAAAATTTAATGGAGATTTTTTCAGAATTAACCACATTGGCACCACGAGTTGTTAGAATTTCAGTGATGCCTCATAATGAACAAGAAGTACTCGATCTAATGAACTATACACGTGGTTTTAAAACCTTAAATCCAGAACAAACCTATGCGACAGTTTCGATGGGGAAACTCGGAAAACTTTCGAGGATTTCAGGTAATGTGACAGGTTCAGCATGGACATTTGCCAGTTTAGATTGTGAAAATGCTAGTGCGCCGGGTCAAATCAAATTGTTGGATATGAAAAAAATTATGACAGTTCTTAAAGAAGATTCACAAAGTAGTCAGGTTTGATATACTCAGTTAATGATAAAAAAGAAAGCTCACGGTTCTAAATAATCTTGAGTTGGCATAAAGAGATGAAAAGTTCCTATAAAGGGAGCTTTTTCTTATTTGGCAAAGGATTATGCTATCTATTATTTGTGATGAGTCATTTTTCTGAAAAATCGTGCTATTTTGCCCTTACCTGCGACTAAAATTATGTTAAAATATGGTCAATACTTTTTTATGGAGGAATGACCATGTCTACTAATATTTACGATTTAGCTAATGAATTGGAGCGAGGTATTCGTAGCTTACCAGAATATCAGGCGGTAGCCGATTCAAAAACTAAGATTGAGAACGATCCAGCATCAAAGGCTCTTTTTGATGAATTTATTACTTTCCAAGAAGATTTGTATCAAAAGATGCAGTCAGGTCAGATGCCAACTGAGGATGATCAAAAAGCTATTCAATCAATGACTGAAAAAATGGAAGCAAATACAAGCGTCAGAGATTATTTCAATGCTCAACAAGCTCTTTCTGTCTATATCTCAGATATTGAGCGTATTGTTTTTAAGCCTTTACAGGAGTTAACAGGTAAATAAGCCATTAGGGAAACAGTCGAGTCGCTTTTATACTCGAAGAAAATCAAAATCTGACTAGAAAAAGCGTCGTAGCTAGAACTAAAGTTCATCAAGGTAAACTTGACAATATCAGATTTTGATTTTCAATGAGTATTAGAAGGAGGAAATCATTATGGTACGTAAAATTGGTATTATTGGAATGGGTAATGTTGGTTCAACATTGGCGCACGGTTTGATTGCTGAGGGTGTCGCGGATCATTATGTTCTGATAGATCCTAAAGTGGAGAAAGTGCGTGCAGACCAGATTGATTTCCAGGATGCCATGGCTAATCACTCTAGCTTTGCTAAGCTTACCATCAATGATTATTCTGCCTTAGCGGATGCTGATGTAGTGGTGTCAGCCCTTGGTAATATCAGTCTTCAACATAATGCAGGTGAAGATCGCTTTGCGGAGTTTGCCCTTATGCAGGAACAGGTTCCTCAGGTAGCGGTCTCACTCAAGGACTCAGGATTTTCCGGTGTCCTTGTCGTTATTTCAAATCCGGTCGATGCTGTTTCAGCCCTTTATCAAGCTCTGACTGGTTTTCCTAGGGAGCGTGTGATTGGGACAGGGACTCTCCTTGATACAGCTTGTATGAAGCGCGTGGTTAGTGAGCGTTTAGGAGTTAATCCTAAGAGTGTGTCTGGTTATAATCTTGGTGAACATGGTAACTCTCAGTTCACAGCTTGGAGTCAAGTTAGTGTCAAGGGGCAACCTATTTCTGATTTCTTCTCCAAAGATGAATTGGAAGAAATGTCGTTTGCATCTATGAAAGGTGGTCATACAGTTTTTTACGGTAAAGGGTATACCTCTTATGGTATCGCAACAACTGTAATCCGTATTGTTAAGGCTATTTTATCCGATGCTGAGGAGGAGTTAGTCATTTCAAGTTTCCAAGAAGCATTTGGCACCTATGTAGGCTATCCTGCCTTGGTTGGGCGTTCAGGTAAAGTTGGTCATGTTCAGTTGAACTTAACAGAAGACGAAAAAGTTAAATTGCAAGCGTCAGCCAATCTTATCAAAGAACGCGTTGAAGCTGCTCTTTCAAAAATCTAAGATATAAGGAAAACCAGTCCCTTGTGATTGGTTTTTGATTATGGCTTCAAGCCTCAACGTCAAATGGATTGATGTTTAGCTAAGGTAACTTCAAGTTTGCTAAAAATTGACGGTCGCCCAAGTATTGAATATCAGACGTGGGCAATCCCCTAGCTCATTGGATGGAAAATGGTTAGTAAGGTCAGTTAGACTTGTTGAATAGATGATAAGAACTTAGACATTTCCATCAAGTATTTGAGGTCTGAACTTAGGTATGAGAAGGAGTAGAAATACGATAGTTAATGTAAAAGGTATCCCTGGATTCAGATGAATTCTTGACAAGTCTTAATAGAAGTTATAAGATTTTAGAGAAACCTTCTTTTATATAAGAAATAATCTTTGATTCCAGCGGATTGATAGAATAGTATGAGACACTAATTATGGCAAAAAAAGATGCAGGGGGCTTGTCGCATCACGAGCAGTTGAGGTATAATTACCTTTTCAAAAATATTCATTATTTGAGTGAGCGTGAAAAGACCGAGTTTAATTACCTTTACCAAAAATTAACCAGTCGACAGACTAGTCGAACAAGCCTTAAACAAGAAACCAAAGAAGCTAGCCTACCTTCTGGAGGGCTTGACTATGATTACGGAGGCTATGCAGATGATGAGTCGCGTCCGTATTTGAATGATGACTATGAGGAGCTTAATCATCAAAACAATGTGACTGATCAAGGCTTACCAGTTTTTCCTGGTGAACTTACTAGAACCCAAAAACCCAGAAAAACACGACAAGAAAAGCGATCTACTGTCAAGTCTAGAAGGCTAGCCAAGCAATCTAAAGTTGTGAAGAAGTCTAAAAAAGGACGCTTGAAACGTTTCCTTATTCTTTTCAGTCTGTTGTTGCTATTTGTTTTTGTGATACTTTTGGTTATGTTTTTTAAAGGAGTCACAGGCATTTCAAGCCCTAAAGGTAAGGATTTGCAACCTGCTATGGAAGAATACTTTAATGGTAAGGAGACAAGAGATGGCACTAATATTCTTATTTTAGGAAGTGACAAGCGTATTGCCCAAGGTTCTGAGGATGCCAGAACTGATACTATCATGGTGGTCAATGTCGGCAACAAAGATAAGGATGTCAAGATGGTCAGTTTCATGCGTGATACCTTAGTTAATATCCCTGATGTTAGTGAAACAGATTATCTTAAGGACCAAAAATTAAATACTGCCTTTAATGTTGGTGAGCAAAATAATCATCGTGGAGCTGAATTAATGCGTGAAACGCTAAAAGCCAATTATGACATTGACATCAAATACTATATGATGGTTGATTTTGAAACCTTTGCTGATGCGATTGATGCCTTATTCCCTAACGGGGTTGCCATCAATGCTAAATTTGCTACTATTGACGGTGAAAGGGTAAACTCGGTAGAGGTTCCTGATGATCTGCGAATGGATGACCAAGGGCGTGTTCCAAATCAAACGATTAAAGTTGGTAAGCAAAGAATGGATGGTCGTACCCTTCTCAACTACGCCCGCTTCCGTAAGGATGATGATGGTGACTTTGGACGAACCAAGCGCCAGCAACAAGTGATGAAAGAAATTTTACGTCAGGTTAAGAATCCAACTAAGCTTTTTACAGGTTCGGAAGCTTTGGGAAAAATTTATGCTTTGACGTCAACAAACGTATCTTATCCTTATCTTTTAAGAACAGGATTGTCAAGTATAACTGATGGGGATTTTGCCATTCATCAAACAACCATCCCTGAACAAGGCGATTGGATTGATGACTATGATGTCTATGGTGGGCAAGGTTTAACAATCGATTTTGATAAGTATCAAAAAGAACTGTCTGACTTAGGTTTTAGGTAAATATGATATAATGGAGAGACAAGGGTCTCTCTTTTTCTTTGGGAAATAGCAGAGCTGTAAAACTAGAAATGAGTCGAAAAGATGCAAAAAAATGATATTGTTGAAGTAGAGATTATTGATTTAACCCACGAAGGACAAGGGCTTGCCAAGGTTGACGGCTTGGTCTTTTTTGTGGATAATGCCCTTCCAGGGGAAATCATCAACATGCGTGTTTTGAAGCTGAAAAAGAAAATTGGTTTTGGAAAAGTTGAAGAATACCTCAAGGTGTCAGACAAACGAAATCAGGATATTGATGCTGCTTATTTGCGCTCTGGTATCGCTGATTTTGGTCACATGGTTTATGAGGAGCAACTCAAGTTCAAACGCCAGCAAGTAATCAATAATCTTTATAAAACAGCTGGTATTTCTGATATTGAGGTAGCTGAGACACTTAGTATGGAAAAGCCACTTGCTTATCGTAATAAGGCTGCAGTGCCTGTTCGTCGTGTTAGTGGTCAGCTAGAAACTGGCTTTTTCCGTAAAAATTCCCATGATCTTATGCCTATTGAGGATTTTTATATTCAAGATAAGGACATTGACCAGCTGATTGTCTTTGTCCGTGATTTGCTACGCCGCTTTGATATCAGACCTTATGATGAAAAAGAGCAGACAGGCTTGATTCGTAACCTATTAGTTCGTCGTGGACATTACACTGGAGAAATCATGCTAGTTCTTGTGACGACTCGTCCCAAGATTTTCCGCATCGAGCAAATCGTGGAAAAGATTACGGCGGAATTTCCAAAGGTTGTCTCTATCTTACAGAACATCAATGATCAAAATACCAATGCCATTTTGGGCTCGCAATTCCGTACGCTTTATGGCAAAGAAACCATTTCTGACCAGATGTTAGGAAATGATTATGAGATTTCAGCTCAATCTTTCTATCAGGTTAATACGGAAATGGCAGAGAAGCTCTATCAAACTGCCATTGATTTCTCAGACTTAAGTACTGATGATGTGGTTATTGATGCCTACTCAGGTATTGGAACGATTGGTTTGTCCTTTGCGAAAAAAGTCAAGGCTGTTTATGGGGTTGAAGTTATTGAAGCTGCTGTCAAGGATGCTCAGAAAAACGCAGAGCGAAATGGTATTACCAATGCTCACTATGTTGCCGATTCTGCTGAAAATGCCATGGCTAAATGGAGCAAGGAAGGTATTCAACCGAGTGTTATCCTAGTGGATCCGCCACGAAAAGGCTTGACAGAAAGCTTTATCAAAGCTAGCGTAGCTATGTCTCCAGAAAAAATCACTTATATCTCTTGCAACCCAGGCACCATGGCGCGTGATATCAAGCTGTATGAAGAATTGGGTTATAAGTTGACTAAAGTGCAGCCTGTTGATTTGTTTCCGCAAACGCATCACATCGAGTGTGTTGCTCTGCTTGTAAAAGCTTAGAAACCTTTGAACGAAAGGGATAATGAAAGCCTTGATTGCAAGGCTTTTTGCTTTATGGTGGGTAAGTATCAGAGTGAGAAAATTTTTGGAATGAGTAGAAGTGATAGCTAGAAATTATCAGTTTCTATTTCCATTTACCCTGTGGGTACGTGTTTGTTTCCATTGACAAGGAGTTTGTGGGAATAGAAATGTACCCACCTTGTTTGAATCAAGTGAAGTGTAGTTGAAGGAAATCTGTTGAAAGCAATACTTCATTTTACCGAATAAGTAATAATTTAGGCAACTTCAAATCGATTAAAAAAAACTATTTTAAAGGTTAAGAGTAGACAAAAATTGTCCACTCTTTTTTGTAAACTCAATTTATCAATAAATGAAATGAGGGAATGTAAAATGAAATATTTTGAGGTTGAGTTAGAAAATCCTGATGAATTTTTAAAACTACAAACAGAAGATTTTGTGAAAGCTAATCGCTTGCTACTAAGGAAGATAATCCAGAGCGTTACAGTCTATGAAGAACACTTCGTCATATCCTTTAAATCTGGCATCGAATTGGAAGTATGAGACTCATTCCATAACTTTTATATTGAACATATCATCTTGTTGTGTTATACTATAAATTGATATAAACAAAGATGTAGGAGGAACCGAAACTATGACAGCCTCAATGCGTTTAAGATAAGCTGGCAATAAGAAAAGCAGAATCTATACCCGATGATAGGCTTTTTTGTTGTGCTTATTTATACGATATTGAGCATTCATTAGTTACGGTGAGGATATTGGTTATTTAACTATACCTTTATTTAACTATGTCTTTAATATGAATGTTTCCAAATTGTATGTATGCAGACCAAAAGCCACATTGTGGATTTAGGCCTGCATTTTTTTATTGCCTATAATGCTATTCAAAATAGAAATTTAAGCAAAATAATATGCAGGAGATAATATAAATGGAAAAATACAACAATTGGAAACTTAAGTTTTATACAATATGGGCAGGGCAAGCAGTATCATTAATCACTAGTGCCATCTTGCAAATGGCGATTATTTTTTACCTTACAGAAAAAACTGGATCCGCGATGGTCTTGTCTATGGCTTCACTATTAGGTTTTTTACCCTATGCGGTCTTTGGACCTGCAATTGGTGTGCTAGTGGATCGTCATGATAGGAAGAAGATAATGATTGGTGCTGATTTAATTATCGCAGCAGCTGGTTCGGTGCTTACTATTGTTGCATTCTATATGGAGCTACCTGTCTGGATGGTTATGATAGTATTGTTTATCCGTAGCATTGGAACAGCTTTTCACACCCCGGCTCTCAATGCGGTTACGCCACTTTTAGTACCAGAAGAACAGCTTACGAAATGTGCAGGCTATAGTCAGTCTTTGCAGTCTATAAGCTATATTGTTAGTCCGGCGGTTGCAGCACTCTTATACTCCGTTTGGGAACTAAATGCTATTATTGCCATCGATGTATTGGGTGCTGTGATTGCATCTATTACGGTAGCAATTGTACGTATACCTAAGCTGGGTAATCAAGTGCAAAGTTTAGAACCAAATTTCATAAGAGAGATGAAAGAAGGAGTTGTGGTTCTGAGACAAAACAAAGGATTGTTTGCCTTATTACTCTTAGGAACACTATATACTTTTGTTTATATGCCAATCAATGCACTATTTCCTTTAATAAGCATGGAACACTTTAATGGAACGCCTGTGCATATTTCTATTACGGAAATTTCCTTTGCATTTGGGATGCTAGCAGGAGGCTTATTATTAGGAAGATTAGGGGGCTTCGAAAAGCATGTATTACTAATAACAAGTTCATTTTTTATAATGGGGACCAGTTTAGCCGTTTCGGGAATACTTCCTCCAAATGGATTTGTAATATTCGTAGTTTGCTGTGCAATAATGGGGCTTTCGGTGCCATTTTATAGCGGTGTGCAAACAGCTCTTTTTCAGGAGAAAATTAAGCCTGAATATTTAGGACGTGTATTTTCTTTGACCGGAAGTATCATGTCACTTGCTATGCCAATTGGGTTAATTCTTTCTGCACTCTTTGCTGATAGAATCGGTGTAAATCATTGGTTTTTACTATCAGGTATTTTAATTATTTGCATTGCAATAGTTTGCCCAATGATAAATGAGATTAGAAAATTAGATTTAAAATAAACAATATTGGAGGGATATTTATGTATCTTATTTTCATGTAATTCTTCCTGCTAAAATCGCAGGGTTTTTCCTGCGTACAAGCAAATGAAAGCATGCGATTATAGACAGGAGGAAATGTTATGGAATTAATATTAAAAGCAAAAGACATTCGTGTGGAATTCAAAGGACACGATGTTTTAGATATAAATGAATTAGAAGTATATGATTATGACCGTATTGGTTTAGTAGGAGCAAATGGTGCAGGAAAAAGCACTTTATTCAAGGTACTTTTAGGAGAATTAATTCCCCCAGGATGTAAAATGAATCATCTGGGTGAACTTGCCTATATTCCCCAGTTGGACGAAGTAACTCTGCAGGAGGAAAAAGATTTTGCGCTTGTAGGCAAGCTAGGTGTTGAGCAATTAAATATACAGACCATGAGCGGTGGTGAAGAAACAAGGCTTAAAATAGCACAGGCCTTATCGGCACAGGTTCATGGTATTTTAGCGGATGAACCTACGAGCCATTTAGACCGTGAAGGAATTGATTTTCTAATAGGACAGCTAAAATATTTTACAGGTGCACTGTTAGTTATTAGCCATGACCGCTATTTTCTTGATGAAATAGTAGATAAAATATGGGAACTGAAAGATGGCAAAATCACTGAGTATTGGGGAAACTATTCTGATTATCTTCGTCAGAAAGAGGAAGAACGTAAGAGACAAGCTGCAGAATACGAACAATTTATTGCGGAACGTGCTCGATTGGAAAGGGCTGCGGAGGAAAAGCGAAAACAGGCTCGTAAAATAGAACAGAAGGCAAAAGGTTCTTCAAAGAAAAAAAGTACTGAAGGCGGAGGGCGTTTAGCTCATCAAAAATCAATAGGAAGTAAGGAAAAAAAGATGTATAATGCTGCTAAAACCCTAGAGCACAGGATTGCGGCCTTAGGAAAAGTAGAAGCTCCGGAAGGCATTCGCAGAATTCGTTTCAGGCAAAGTAAAGCATTGGAGCTCCATAATCCATACCCTATAGTCGGTGCAGAAATTAATAAAGTATTTGGGGATAAGGCTCTTTTTGAAAATGCATCTTTTCAAATTCCGTTAGGAGCAAAAGTGGCGTTAACTGGTGGTAATGGAATCGGAAAAACAACTTTAATCCAAATGATCTTAAACCATGAAGAAGGAATTTCTATTTCGCCTAAGGCAAAAATAGGTTACTTTGCACAGAATGGTTACAAGTACAACAGTAATCAGAATGTTATGGAGTTTATGCAGAAGGATTGTGACTACAATATATCAGAAATTCGTTCAGTGCTAGCATCTATGGGGTTCAAACAGAACGATATTGGAAAAAGTTTATCTGTTTTAAGCGGTGGAGAAATTATAAAATTGTTGCTTGCTAAAATGCTCATGGGTAGATATAACATCCTAATAATGGATGAACCCAGTAACTTCCTTGACATACCAAGTTTAGAGGCTTTGGAAATACTAATGAAGGAGTACACCGGAACTATCGTGTTTATCACCCACGATAAACGATTACTCGAAAATGTAGCAGATGTAGTTTATGAAATTAGAGATAAGAAAATAAATCTGAAACATTAAATTTAAGGTAGTCGCTGGTCAGTATAGTCTGTTCTGGTTGGCGACTCCATTGTTAAAGAGTATAAAGACTTTAGATTTTATGAATATTAAAAATAGGAACAGTCAATTGAACTGCTCCTATTTTTCTGCTAAATATATTGTAGTTTTCTTATATGTATAATGATAGATTAGCGGATTCTCATCTACGGTACTTACTTCAAATATGAAGAAGTGATCACGATTATCTCTAGCTTTTTCCTTATTTAGGACAAAGTAATTCTTACGAGAAGTCGCCATTGTTTTGAGGATATCATCAGTCAGGAAGGTCAATGGAATATTCATGTTGGAGTAGCGGTAGAAGTCACGTTCAAAATCTTGGTAGCTCTCGCTATAATAGTCCATTTGCAGGTGATTACGCTGAAATTCAAGCTGATTCATAGAGCACCTCCTCTACAAGTTCAATACTAACAATGTCTTTTAATTTCAAATTAATGTGACCTGTTGTAGTTTTTATTAATATGAAATCTTTGGTCAGACTTGGTATTGTTCCAGTATAGGAAACTCGATTGTTTTTTTCAACTACATGAATGCGCGTGTTCAGTTGCCCAGCATACACCTGACTGAGGAGTAATAATTTCTTCTCCAGTGACAAATCTGACATATACGTTACTTTGTTTGCATCGTCAGTGAGTGCTGATGTATGCTCAGATAGAAAAAAGCCCATCCATTTTTGCATCTTAGTATCTTGGTACTCTCTTGCTGACTGAAATGGTAAGTATGAACGGTCAATCATTTTAATCCCTCCAATCCACCAGCGGAATGACCGCCGATAAGTTTACTACGTTCAATATTTCTGGAACCTTCAGTTAGGACGGTTCCTTTTTGTATGGCTAAAAAGCCAAACTGTTCTCTGACAACATCAATAGCTGTCTGAAGTCTATTTTCTTTTTCAATTTGTTCTACATCATCAAAGAGAGATAGTAGAGTATAGCTTTCATCTACAAAGCCACTATAAGATACACCAATTTGTCTCACTGCACCAGAGGTGTATTTCTTTCGGAATAATTCAAGTACATGACTTACCATTGTTTTTGGGAGATTTGCTGGTTCTATTTTTTTCTGTGCATTTATAGATTTTTTCATCTCAGTCCTAGAATAGCCAATATGGATTGAAACAACAGTTGCTTTCTTATGGGCCGAACGCAGTCGATTAGCAACCTGATCAGCCATTTCAGCTAATACGATTTCAATTTCTCTTTGGGTTCTGTAATCTCTAGGAAGTACTTGTGAGTTACCCAATCCTCGTGATTTTGGTTTATAGGGTTCATGGACGTTGCTCTCGTCAACTCCATTGGCGTGAAACCAAAGTTGAACACCGACTTTACCGAATTCTTTTTTGAGAATATCAGGATTGAAATTGGCTAATTCTTTGATTGAATGAATACCAAGTTTTTGTAAATGAATCTCGGTTTTACTACCGATCCCCCAAAAGTCTGTTAATTTTGGAATGGCCCATACCTTGGTTTCTACATCTTCGTATGACCAGTTAGATCTCATTGTAGCAGTTTTCTTAGCTTCATTATCAAGAGCTAGTTTAGCTAGAAGAGGGTTGGAATTACTCATTCCCACAGTTGAGATAATACCTGTTTTGCGATAAATATCCCTTTGAATCATAGCCGAAACATTATCCAACATATCTTTCCTTGACATTGACTTATCAGAAATAAAGTAAGAGAGTGAGCTAGTAAGGTCAATAAAGCCTTCATCGATTGAATAGGGGAGAATGTCATCTGGAGCAGCATAGTCTTGAAAGATATGCTGAATCTCTAGATTCTTCTCAATATATCTGTCCATTCGAGGAGGAACGATGAGTGTACGTTTTGCCCAGTGTTCAATAAACGATTTATACTTTGGTGTTACCTCAATTCCCTGTTTCCATGCATTTTGATAGCTGAATTTTCGAGTGTTGATATCAAATGGCAAGTCGTAGGAACGACCTACATTTGCTTTACCGAAGACTTTCTTAAACATAGGAGAAGAAGCGAGAATCAATCCTGCCGAGTTGTCTGCACGGCTCATGACACACAGTGATGTGTAGAGCGGATGCAAACCTCTATCCACACATTCTACCGAAGCGTAGAAGGACTTCATATCGAGGAAGGCTATGTCACTTTGAGGTTCAAAAGAATAGTCGATATAGCCCATAGGATTATCTCCTTTTAAGTTTTTCTAGCTCTTCGATAAGTTCACCGATGTAATCTGTGATGTCGTATTCAAATTTGTCAGGGGTGAAGATAATACGTTCGTCTTTGATGTAAATCATTTCTTTAACATTCATTGGTATTGTCATCCTCCTCGGTCATAGCAATCAAAATAGAATCCTCAATCAAAAATGCGTAGGGATAGATTGTTACGTCATCATTTTGAGGAATAAGAATTTCATCGAATCCTTCATTTTCTAGTCGCTCTTCAAAGTTGTCCATATTGAAAATTTCGACTTTACAGTCCGGATTGAAACCATACGTCCCAAGTTCTAAAATATCCTTTAGCTTCATGACTATACTCCCTCTACAGGCATGAAGTGGCCTACAACTAGACCAACAATTTTTGGTTCATCCTCATAAGGGATGAACTTCTCTGGATAGTTCTTATTCAGTGAAACCATTCTAAATCCATCCTCATCACGGTAGAGTTTTTTGATATAAACTGAGTCATTCCATGATAATGCATAAACAGCCCCGTCATAGTCGAAACCGTTCGAGCGTATAAGTGCGACTTCACCGCTCTTATAGACAGGCTCCATGGAATCTCCCTCGATCCATGCTGCAATATCGTAGCCGTATTGTTCCTCATCGGAGTAGACAGTTTCAGTTTCAAACTCGTCAAAGAATCCTTCTCCCAGGCCAGCAGATAATTGAATATCTGATAGTACCTGTACTGAGAAGAGTGGAATGACGTTTGAAGTTTGTTGGGATAGAAGAAGCTCCTCAACATAGTCCTCTGCCTTTAGCTGGTTACCGGGAGTTAACTGAAGATAATTATTGACAATATTGTATTCTGATTCGAAATAGGTGACGGGGACATCTAGGATTTTTGCTATAGCTGAGAGATTTTTCTGATTTGGGATTGATTTACCTGATTCCCACTTACTGTAAGAAGCTCTATTGATACCTAATTTATAGGCAATTTCAGACTGATTAAATTTTCTCTCAATTCTTTTTTCTTTAAGACGAATTCCAGAAAACATGACGCACCACCTTTGTTGCTTTATTATGCAACGATTATATCAAAAATATCAAACTTTGCAACAAAAGATTATTCAGATGCAAAATCTGCTTAGTATTCATTCATTCTATATGTAAAATATATCGTTTTTCTGGTTTTAGTAGTTGAATCATATCTAAAGTAACATTAGCACAAATTTTCTTGTAATAGAATAATGTGCTGATTTTTTTAACAATTTTTGATATAATATTCCCAATATCATGTTGCATTATAAAGCAACGGAATTGAGGTTGTAAGATGCCGATTACAGAATATATTAAAAGAAAATTTACAAATCAAATTAAATCAGATATTCATAGTAATATTTTATTGGATATTAAAGCTAAGATAGAAACCACTGTTGAGAGCTGGCAAGTGTTTTCAAAAGAACTTCCAAACATAAAGTATATTAAAGTTACTCCGTTTCAAAAAGATTATCGAACTATTCGATTATTAGTTAATGTGACCTCAGAAACACATTTCGAGTTTGTTTGTAAAGATAAGACAGAGATAAGAGATATCCAAAGAAAACATACGATTGAATATCTGTTATTCTTTGATGATGAAGTTATAATGTCGCTAGTAGAAATTGGTGAACATCGAAAAGTAAAGTTTGATAGTGAAACACAGCTAGATTCTACGTTACTTCCCTATATGTATCAAACAAAATACGAGGAAGAAGCAGAACAATTTTTGAATACTTTTTATAGTTCTGCATTGAAGCTACCGCAACCTATTGACCCTCTAATTGCAATAAATAGTCTTGGACTGACATTGCTGGAAAGCCCCTTAAGTCCTGATGGTAGCATTCGTGGTCAAAGTCATTTTAGGTCAGAAATAGCTAGGGTATATGACCATACTTACAATTCTTACAAGAGTTTGGTTGTTTCTGAAGGAACGGTGATTTATGATGCAAGTAAATTTGTGAAAGGGAATAAAAACCTAACACTCATTCATGAGGCATATCATCAATATAGACACAGACCACACATAATGATGAAGGAATTTTTACTTTCGCAAGATGATTATAAGAGTAGAGATAAAGATTTTAAGAATGCTAGAATGTGGATAGAAAAACAAGCGAAGGTTGTTCCACCTAGAATTTTGATGCCAAGAAGTACATTTTGTAAAAAAGCATTAGAATTAATTACTGAGATTGCAGAACATAACAAACGTACTGGAATGCTAGATATTCTTCAAATTACTATTGAAGAGTTGGCAGATTTTTTCCATGTCTCAAAACAGTCAGCAAGAGTAAGATTGATTGAATTAGGATTTGATGAAGTTCGTGGGGTTTTGGAATTTGTAGATGGTCGATATGTTAACAATTATGCTTTTAATAAACTAAAAGTAAATCACAATCAGACTCTAACTATTTCAGAACAACAAATGTTTGATTTATATGCCTCCGATAGTAATTTTCGAGAATTGATTGATTCTAAACGTTATATCTATGTTGACGGACATGTGGTTATTAATAGTCCAGAAGTAGTTTGGTACTTTATTAAGTATCCTTTGATATCGCCAGCAGCTCTTGAGAAATTAGATGAGTATGCGATTATTTTTGACATTAAGCGTAAAGAATATGAGGAAATGGGTTTTGAAGAAGATTTTACATTATATCTTTTACATCCTAGCTCGTATAAATTTGAGATTTCATACAAACATGGGATTGAATATTCTGTAGATGAAAGAAAGCTTGAAGTTGAAACGGAGCAACGAAATCGTGAATTTACATTGTTTAAACAATTGCCAAATGACTTCACTGAAGCAATGAATAAAGTAAAAGATTATCAAGAAGAAACTTTCCCCCAAATCGCAGAAGCAGTAGATTCCAGTGAATCAACGATTAAACGACTGTTTAAAGGAACGGGTGGTAGTTTACAGCTCTTTGTATTGGTATTGGTGTATCTTGAGCTACCTGATTTTATTAATCAGCATCTGTTATCGCTCTCAAACTTTAAAATAAAAAATGGTGATAAAGAAGATATGGCTTACCAATACCTACTTAACCATTTCCAAGGACAATCTGTAGCGGCTGCAAAACAATTTTTAACAAAAAGGGGAATATCTATCAAGTAATCGTGTCACAATGTTGACACGATTTTTATATTATTTCTGTGATATTTTCTGTGTTTTAGGGAGAAAATTGCATAATAGCAAGGTTTTGACCGTGTCAGAATCTTGCTATTTTCTTTTTTATTTTCCATGAGATACTAGACTAAAAGTAATCTCATACCATGATTTGCTACTGATCATAGCGAACCTCAAAGTCATGGTGTGAGAGTGCACAGTCAGTCTGTGAGGTTAGCTGACCGATAACATAGAGGAAAGTAACTATGCGGTCAAGAATATTTTTTGCATGCCTTGATTTGTCATGTGTGCTTTCGGTATTAACTGGGAAGCCAATTTATCATGACAATCAATGTCAACTTCTTCAACTACTGCCAAGCTCAATCTTCATCAACTGGAGTACAACCAACTGAAAGTGAAGTATTAGCACCTATGTTCGTGCAGGATTATTACATGACTTCACGCCATTCAGGTTTGCTACGTGGCACGTTTCGTCAATGTCGAATTATGGGTATTCCAATACTCACTGCATTTGTTCCTGTCTCAGAAGAGGACTATGAACAGATGGTCTGGTGGTATAATAACTCAGTTAATGATTATCTCAAAGATTTTCGTAAGCCTAGTAAAAATTCCCCTAAGATTTCATCATTGGAAGCATTCACAGAGAAACAAGATTTACCAGTTATCGATGATGGGATTGAACTTTATCTATTCATGGATCAATTTGAGTTTTTGAAATCAAAACTTGCAGAATCAAACTTTCAAGCACCAGAAATATTGGAAATGCTATTTGATGGTTATGAAAATAAGGAAATCTTTGAAAAACTAGGAGTACAGAAATCTGCAGGCTATAAAAAAGTCAATAATACTAAGAAAGAAGGAATTGAGCTTTACAAAGAATTAAATAAATAACAGAATCGCCATCTCAATTGCGAGGTGGCGATTTTTTAGTCTTTTTGGTAAAAGGAACATTCGTATCCGTCGGCACGAAGGTTAATATCAGACATCCAGTCTGGTGCAATACCCATCAATGATGCAATCTTATCAAGTTTTTGTTCCATTGGGCATTCGATTATTACTTCATCATGTACATGTCCTACAATTTTAAACTCTTTCAGTTGCTCCAAAGAGTAAGCAAGAATATCACGACTGATAGCCTGGACAATGTTCTCCACAAATTTTGGACCATAACTTGCTAGTCTCTCCCAACGTTTGGCAGTTCCAGTCCCTTCGTAGGTGACAGATTCCCCTCCGAATTGGTTCTCACCAATTTTAGGTTTGACGTAGGCGAGTTGACGACCAGAAGGAAGGGTGATGAACAATATGCCACTTTTGACTTCAAATTGAATATTTTGAGTAGATGTAGGAAGTAGTTCCTCTACAGCAATCTTAACCGCTTTATCGACATCCCACCAGAAGAGAACGATATTTGGATTTGCTTGTCGCCATGAGTTAACAAGTGGTTGGAGTTCGTCCTCTGATAGTCCCATATCAATGGCGCCCATGGCTTTGAGTGCACCAACTGATCCACCATAGCCACAAGCAAGCTCCGCAATTTTTCCTTTTTGCCTGAGTTCGGAATTTTGTCCATGTTTTTCAACTGGTACTCCAAACATCTGAGAAGCGGACATACAGTAGATGTCTTTCCCTTGTTCAAATACCTTACTCCGCCATCTCTCTCCAGCCAGGTGAGAGAGTACTCGAGCTTCGATGGCAGAGAAGTCGCAAACAATGAATTTCTTTCCTTTACTAGGGACAAAGGCTGTTCGGATAAGTTGAGATAAGGTATCTTGTGTGTCGTAGATTAGCTCAGTAGCTTCTAAGTCACCTGTTCCGAAAAGTTCTCTAGCTTCCTCAAGGTCAGGAAGATGGTTCTGAGGTAAATTCTGAAGCTGTACCAAACGGCCAGCCCATCGACCAGTTCGGTTTGCTCCATAGAATTGAAACATTCCCCTTGCTCGACCGTCTTTACAAACACAGTTCATCATGGCCTGGTATTTAGACACACTTGATTTAGCAGCTTGCTGACGAAGTTTGAGAACTTGAGCAGTTGTTTCATCAACCGTTTTGAGGAGTCCTTTCACAGCTTTTTTATCTAGAGAATCAGTAGTTACTCCATGTTCACGTAACCAGCCAATCATCTGCAGAACAGAGTTGGGATTTTCAAGACCTGTTAATGCTTTTAACTCTTCTTGAATTTTGGCTTTGCTATTGGCATCAAGATTGATAGCAGCTTTGACAAAATCCAAATCAATGCCAATACCACGGTCATTAATAATCTGATCCTGGTGGTACTCATTCCAAACAAAGCTAGGTACTGGGAAGTTTTTCACCCGTTCCTTGATGGCCAATTCGACCTCAACATCACGTCTGTTGTAGTCGATAAATGTAGACCACTTGTTAGGTGCGTGATGAGGAAAGTTACGAATTCGTCCCCCATTGACTTTGGTTGGCTTACAAGGCAAGCAGAAGTAGCGAATGAGGTCAGCCCCCTCTCTCATCTTCTGGTCTTTGAGTTTGAGAACTGTTCCAACCCCTTCTAAGGAAAGTGGGAGTCCTAAATATGCGGACCAAATCATGCTACACCGCCACGAAACTGGGGAGAGAAATCCATCTGATAAGAACTCAGGATGATGTTTCTTGAGCCAGTTTGATAGACAAATTCGCTCAAATGAAGCGTTGAATGCCCATTTAATGACACTATCATCCACCAAGTTCTCAAGGATATCTTGGGGTAATTTCTCTTTAGTTAAGTCGTAAACAGTTACTGGTCCATTATCGACAGAAACCGCAAACAGAAGGAGTTCAAAACTGTCATCTTCTGCATAGCGATATACACCAGATTTTCGTAAGTCAATTTCACAATAGGTTTCGATGTCAATGCTGAGTTCTTTTATCGGCATAGTTTGTCCTTCCTAAAAAGGTGACAGAAGTACTGCCACCTAAAGTTCTATTTGTTTTTTCGACTGAGTGGTGTTTGGCTAAGTTTTTCTTTATTTTGCTTTGCCTTTCGTTCTATTTCATTTCGAATGTCATCTCTAATGGTCATGTACCCGAAGTATAGTCCGATAAGCACCCAGAGTCCCATAATAGTACAAGTTAAAATAGTATACATCATCGATCTAATTCTCTCTTTCTAGTTCAAAAAGTCATCATCATCTTCAGTCGCAAAATCATCCTCAGCACGAGTACGTCCTCCGAGTGGCTCACCATCGCGCAATTTTTGTAAGTTATTCAAACCGCAAGCAATACCTTTATTACCATTTGAATTGAAAGCATAGAAGGTAATAGAAGCACGACCATAGATACCAGAGTACAATTCTGAAGTATCAATGATTTCTTGACGATTGCCATCAACAACTCCAGGTTTGTGTGGAGAGTTGGCATTTACAAAGTAAGCATTTTTGTATGCTTCATCATCAGGTCGTTCAAGGTCACCATCACGTAGGGGAGTTTTCAGAGTAGATAATGCAGGTACAGATTTACCGTTGCCCTTGAGCTTTGATTCGCCTTCTTTGTATGCTTGCTCAATAGCAGCTTTGATTTTGTTAATGGTGACTGTATCCACTTTTGGGATGATGAGTGAGGCACTGTACTTGGGAGTGCTACCATTGATAGATTTTGGCTCGTTGGCATTTAAGTAGCTGAAGCGAGTGTTTGGTCCTGTAATTACTTTAGTTGTCATATATTTATTCCTCTTTAAATTCATTTTTTGCTAGGTTCATCTCTTGACGGCTGTCGTCAATTGGAACGAGTGTTGGTTTACCACTTGGTTTTATTACGAGACCACCAAGTAGGTCGTTAAAAGTTTTCTTGCCAAGTAACTTAGTCATGGCCGTGATAGTGAGCAGTTTCTTCTCATAAGGGTCATAGCCTGCTTCAATCACTGCTTGGCTAACGGCTGACTCATCTGAGAATTTACGAACAGAGCGACCTTCAACCAGTTTGTATCCTGGGATAGGATGTCCATCTGTTGCTTGATTTAAAGCATAAGCTTTGATGTCGTTTGCCCATGAAATCAACAAATCTAGTTTAGGCAAAATATCAGCAATGTCCTCGTTATTAAGGGAAGCTGGATCCGCAAACTCCATCTTGGCTAGTGCCAAATTATCCTCAGCACGTTTTCGACAGACATTCCTGAGTTTACAGAATTGGCAGTGTTTACCAGATTGTATCTCCCCCTCACCTTTGAATGCAAGTTCAGCTTTTGGAGCGAGCACGTTTTCAGCCCATTCAAGCAACTCAGTCTTTTCCATCTCAAAGGTAGAAATGTTATATTTTCGTGGTTGAAAGATGGTCATGGTGACTTTATCAAAATCATAAAGTCCATCAAACATTTCAATGCTACCCAAGGCATAACACATCATTTGCGGGTTGTAGTTTGCATCTACTAGAACACCAAGTCCGTGCTTATAATCAATAACCTGTAGAAGTCCGTCTGCCACGATGATGCAATCCCCAGTTCCAAAGCCCTCAGGTACCCATTTGGAAAAGTCAAGTCGTTGTTCGACAAGAACTGTAGGGTCACGAGAGTAGCCTTTGGCTTTCTCAACTTGATCCATCACATAGTTGCGGTATTCTTCTGCGCAATTCTGCATTTCATCGTTGTAAAATGCTAAATCTTCTGTTGGATCACGCGCATTCCTCCCTAAAGCTTTCTCGACTAGATAAGCACATAACTCGTGAGCATCCGTACCTTCAAGAGCAAAATCAGATGTTGTGTCTGGAAGTTCCTCTGTAAGACGAACAGATGGTGGGCAGTTCAACCAACGATGTGATGCAGATGCGGATAGAATGGCGTGGTTAGTCATTACCAATTCCTCCAGCTTCTTCAAGAACAGCCGCAAAGTGTTTTGGGTCAAGTGCTGAGAGTGAAGAAGCACCGTAAGCATTTAGAAGAGCACGGACGTCTTCCTTATAGCCATCTTTTGCTTTCGTGGCAAGTACAGCACGGACATCCTCCAATTGAATTTCCTTTTGTGATTCTGGTTTAGATTGATCAGGTTTTGTTATCGTTTCTTCCTCAGAAGAGAGGAGTTTCTTGAATTCATCTACCAATCGAAGGTAGTACTTTGCGGTTTCTTCCATATCATGAATCAGTCTATTCAGTTCTTTCATTTTGCGCATTGATTTCTTCCTCCTTTATTTTACGAGCGAGTAGTTTTGAGATGACGCTGATAGCGATGAGAGTATCAGCAACATCATCATCAGGTTCGATGTATGGTTCGTTTGCCATATTGGGTCCTCCTATCTTACTAAGTAAGGTTTCGAATGATTTTTCCGTTTTGTAAGGAATATTTTTATCCCTTACATCTTACTAAGTAGATCTAAGAGATGTTTTTCCGCTTCTCACTATAATTTTTTGAACATAAAAAAGTTTCCTGTGCATTTAATAGGAAACTTTTATTTTTCTAATAAAATTTTCGGAAGTGCGGAAAATCATCTCTGTTTCTTACTTAGTAAGGTAGGAAGCAAGTTTCCTAATTTAAAAACTAAAGACGGAGGCATATCAAATGAAATTTACCCTATCTCATTCTGGACAGACAGGAATACAAACAACTACGGTCTATCCAAATATGGTAACTATCACTGATAAAGCTATCTTACAAAACGTAGCTCAATTCGACCATGTGGCAGGTCTTTTTGTCCAAAATACTCGCTCCAATGTCAACTTTATCAAGTCAGATGTGTTAGTCATGGATATTGATAATGATCACACAGAAAATCCTGATGAATGGATAACTGTAGAACGATTAAAAGAAATCTTTGCGGATTACAATTTTGCCTTGGTCACCAGTAGAAGTCATTTGAAGGCTAAAGGTGGCAAAGCACCTCGACCGAAGTTTCACATCTATTTTCAGATTGAAGAGGTAGCGGATAAAGACATCTATGTAGCAATGAAGGAAGAACTTTGTAATCAATACAAGTTTTTTGATGATAATGCCAAGGATGCGGCACGATTCTTCTTTGGAAATCCCAATGCACAGGTTATATGGCATGATTCATGGCTAACTATTGATGAAGATTTGTTTCAAGCTGTGTCTATTGATGACGGGGAAGATTTCGATGCAGACTTCTATACGCCACCAAATGGTCCAATCCAGCAAGGCAGTCGTAACTCTACCATGTCAGTCTTTGCAGCAAAAATTCTAAAACGTTTAGGAGTAACGCAAGAATCAAGAGATGGCTTTGATGAACAGGCTCAGAAATGTGTACCGCCACTTGATAAAGCAGAGTTAGATACCATCTGGGGTAGTGCTGTGCGATTCTACAATAGAACTATAAAAACATCTAAAGGCTACGTGGCTCCCGACGCTTTCAATAGAGAAACATTAAAACCAGATGATTACTCTGATGTTGGGGAAGCGGGAGTTCTTGCTAGAGAGTATGCGAACAGGCTCGCATATACCAATGCAACGGACTATCTTTACTATGACGGAACTCACTGGCGTGAGAATAAACAGTTGGCATTAGGTGCAGTTGTACACTTTACCGATGAACAACTTGCTGAAGCGAATGCATTCTTGGAAACTGCAGAAAAACAACTTCAGTCTTCAGGTATTGATGAATTGACCATTAAGGCTGGAGGAAAACATCTAGAAAAAGCAGTTGAAACTCCACTTCAATTGAAGTATTTAAAAGCCTATCTAGCTGCCAAAGAGTTTCATAAATTTGTCATGAAACATCGTGACTATAAGAATTTGATGGCTGTCTATAATACAGCTAAACCAATGCTTTCAGTAGAATTGTCAGAATTAGATAGTGATGACTTATTACTCAATACCCCAGAGGCTACCTATGATTTACGAAAAGGAATAAATGGGCAACAAGAACACAATCCTGAAGATTACATAACAAAAATAACCGCAGTCTCCCCTAGTGATCAGGGAATGGGATTATGGCAGGAAACTTTAGCCACCTTTTTCTGTAATGACCAAGAATTGATTGACTATGTTCAAGAAATTATTGGTATGGCAGCTATCGGTAAGGTCTATCAGGAACACATGATTATTGCCTATGGAGGCGGAGCGAACGGCAAGTCTACTTTTTGGAATACCATCGCTCGTGTGCTAGGGAGCTATTCAGGTAAATTATCTGCGGATGCCTTAACTATGTCAAACAAGCGTAATGTCAGTCCTGAGCTTGCTGAGCTTAAAGGGAAACGTCTGGTCATTGCTTCTGAAATGGCAGAAGGGATGCGACTCAATACTGCGGTTGTTAAGCAGATTACCTCAACAGATGAAATCCAAGCAGAGAAGAAGTACAAGGATCCATTCCACTTCGTGCCCTCACACACGCTGGTTCTTTACACTAACCATCTGCCTAAAGTAGGGGCGAACGATGATGGAACTTGGCGACGTTTGGTTGTTATCCCGTTTAACGCCAAAATCACTGGTCGCTCTGACATCAAAAACTTTGCGGATTATCTGTACGACAATGCAGCACCAGCAATCATGTCTTGGATTATAGAAGGTGCAGAAAAAGCCATCAAAGCGAACTTCAAAACAAAAGTACCAACTGCCGTATCAGCTTCCGTCAAAGCTTACCGAGAAGCCAATGACTGGTTGGGACATTTTCTTAGCGATTGTTGTCAAGTTGGTGATCAGTTGTCAGAAAAATCAGGAGAACTTTACAGTCAGTATCGTGCCTATTGCGCCAAAAACATGGAGTACACACGCAGTACGACCGATTTTTATTCTGCTCTTGATCAGGCAGGTTTTAAACGAAAACGGACAAGTAAAGGTAACTTCATTCTTGGTTTGAAATTGGTTGATGATGGCTATGATTTCTTAGATTAATGACCAACATTTTTAGCCAACTTACTTCCACAATAGAGGTATTTGATTATTTTAGGTGTGTAGGTCGTTGACTGAAAGGTTGGAACTTATTTTGAATGAGGTTTCAGATAAATGCTTAAAACGACCAACATGAGTGACATTTTTTGATTTTGTGTAGGTCTATTATGGTCTTTTCTAAAACTATCCTATAAGCAAAAATTACTATAAAAAAAGCCTATAAGGGGAGTTTTGGAAATGACTGCACTAGACCTACACACTTCAATTTGACGAAAGGATTTAGAACGATGAGAGAAAAGTACGTTGAGCAAGCTTTGGTGAAGTCTGTGAAAGCTCGAGGAGGGATTTGTCCTAAGTGGGTATCTCCATCTTTTTCTGGTGTGCCAGACAGGTTGGTGTTTTTACCCAATGGCAAGTTTGGCTTGGCGGAAGTGAAGGCTCCTGACCAAAAGCCAAGGAAGTTACAAGGGTCAAGACATAAACTATTCGAGCGATTAGGCTTTAAGGTCTATGTCATTGACCGCATTGAGATGATTGGAGAAGTGCTAGATGAAATTGACATTACATAACTATCAGGTAGTCGCCAAGGACTTCATCATGGGTCACCCTCATGCAGCAGTCATCCTAGACATGGGGATGGGAAAGACGGCTACAACCTTGTCTGCAGTGAATGAATTGATGTTTGACCGATTTGAAGTCACAAAGGTTTTGGTTATTGCCCCGCTTCGAGTCGCAAATACAGTATGGAGTGATGAGATTGAGCAATGGTCTGAGTTGCGTCACTTACGGTATTCGAAAATAGTTGGTACTCCCAAGCAACGAATGGTAGCTCTTCAGAAAGATGCGGATATCTATATCGTCAATCGTGAAAACCTACCTTGGCTGGTGGAACAATGTAGTCCCTATTTCAAGTGGGATATGGTAGTGATTGATGAATTGAGTTCTTTCAAGTCTTGGCAGTCCAAGCGTTTCAAAGCCTTTATGGCAATGCGTCCTTACATGAAACGTATTGTTGGACTAACAGGAACACCGAGTTCTAATGGACTGATGGACTTGTTCGCAGAGTTTAAAGTCATTGATGGAGGAGAACGTCTTGGTCGCTTCATCGGTGAGTTTCGTAGTCGCTACTTTGAAGAAGGTCGTCGCAACGGAAACATTGTCTATGAATACATCCCCATGGATTATGCGGAGTGTCAAATTCAAGACAAGATTAGTGATATTACCATTTCCATGAAAGCCCTAGATTATCTGGATATGCCTGAATTGATCTCTACCAAGAAACTGGTGCGCATGACAGAAAAGGAAAAAGAAAAATACATTCAGTTTAAGAAAGAGTATGTATTGTCAGAGTTAGATGGACTAGAAGTAACTGCTGCCAATGCTGCAAGCCTTACGAGCAAGTTAGTTCAGTTGTCCAATGGAGCCGTATATTCTGATGATCATTCGGTTGTGGCATTACATGAACAGAAACTAGATGCCCTTGAGGATATCCTCGAATCCGCGAATGGAGAACCTGTCTTAGTTGCCTATTGGTTCAAACATGACTTGGCTCGGATTCTGGGTCGTTTAGAAAAACTCAAGGTAAAGAGTCGGGTGTTGAAAACAGAAGAAGATATTCGTGAATGGAATAAAGGTAATGTTTCAGTTGGCTTACTTCATCCAGCTGGAGCAGGTCATGGTTTGAACCTCCAAAAAGGCGGTCACCACTTGGTCTGGTTTGGTTTAACATGGTCGTTGGAACTATACCAACAAACGAATGCACGGCTTTGGCGACAGGGACAAGAGTCTGAGACTGTTATTATCCAACACATTGTGACTGAGGGAACGATTGATGAGGAAATCCTCAAGGCACTAGAAAACAAAGATGCACAACAAGAACGGCTGATTGCAGCTGTTAAAGCACAAGTAGGAGGGGCAGATGGATAAGGCAGAGCACATACTGACGAATTACAATGAACTCAAAAGTGACTTGGAGATGTTAAAGTATCGTTTGGAACATTTCAAACCAGTGACAGAAAATGAGGTTATTGGTTCACTCGTTTTTGAAAAATCTGATGAACCTAGAGTTAAAAGTACACCTACTAATCAACGGTCAGAGATGATTGCACTGAATTTTCGTGAGAAGATGATTCAAGAAAATGAGGAACAATTGGCGGATTTATCGCAGCGGTATATCCGATTGGCTAATGACCTTGATAATTTTGAGATGGCTTTAAAATTTCTAAAGGGAGATTTGTATGATTTTGCGCAATCCATGCTTAAGTCAGATAGTAATTGGGATAGCTTGATGAGAGAGTTTCATATTAGTCGAAGTACTGTTAGAAATTGGCGACGTAAGGTCTTAGACCATGTTAGGGAAGTGTATATGAAAATGGGATTTTCTTTGGAAAAGTAACCTCTCCCTGACCTACCCTTGACCTACCAGTAACCTACCCCTACACTAAGTGTGACCTAACATTGACCTCACTTTGTCAAAATTTGTGGTAGAATTGTAAGTGTCAAAAAAGATAAAAAATACCCAGTAATGACTGGATATATCTCCACTTTAGAGTTAATATGTACACAACAAAAGAAGAGGAGAACAATACAATGACAAAACGCCAACAAGAAAAACTGGATGCGATTTTTACAAGGATTGCTCAAGAGGAATTACAAGTTGAAACCTTGGAACAACGCTGGAGCGATAACCTTGATTTCTACGACATTCCAGTTTGGGGAATTAAAAAAGCACTCGAACGAGCCTACGAAGCAGGACAACAATCAGTAAAATAAAGTAAAGCCTAGCCTCATAAAGGTTGGGCTTTTTGCGTGGAGGAATTATGATTATTTCTAGTGAACAGGTGTCGGTTGGACACCCAGATAAAATCTGTGATCAGATTTCAGATGCCATTTTGACGGAGTGTCTCAAGTTTGACAAATCAAGTCGAGTGGCAGTTGAGACCTTAATCAAGGATAACCAGGTTATAGTAGCTGGTGAAATTTCGACAAGACATAACTTTAATCTCGAGAACATTGTTCGTCATGTTGTCGAGCCACTTGGTTTGAAGAACGTCCAAGTAACAAATTTACTTGGACTCCAAAGTTCTGATATTGCACAAGGAGTAGATAATGGAGGTGCTGGTGATCAAGGAATGATGTTTGGTTATGCGACAGACGAAACGCCTGAGTACCTGCCACTTCCTTATGTTCTAGCAACCCGAGTCCTTGAGAAACTGATGTCGCTTGGTTACCCCTTACTTGGAAAGGATGCGAAAGCACAGGTATCCTACGACTATGAGAAGAATCGAATTGATACATTTTTAGTTTCCATCCAGCATACTGAAATGGCCGACCTTGCCAAAGTGAAACGAATTGTGACCGAAGCTATGATGTCAGTAGCACTTCGTTACCGTCAGAATCTAGATTTCAAAGTTCTAGTCAATCCAACAGGTCGTTTCGTACTTGGTGGTTCTTTTGCGGATGCAGGAGTTACTGGTCGAAAAATTGTGGCCGATACCTATGGTGGTTTCGCACATCATGGTGGCGGTGCTTTCTCTGGAAAAGACCCAAGCAAGGTTGACCGCTCAGCAGCATACATGGCACGAAAGATTGCTAAGGATACTGTTCGAGAAGGGTATGCGAAACGATGTGAAGTACAATTAGCCTACGCCATTGGAGTAGCTAAACCTGTTTCGGTGTATGTAGATACCTTTGGAACCAGTCGCTACACCGCAAAACAACTGGAAGGAATGATTCGTGAGCGTTATGATTTAACACCAAGAGGTATCATTAAGGAACTTCATCTCTTGAATGTAGACTACACCAAGACAACTTGCTTTGGGCATTTCACGAAAGACTATCTTCCTTGGGAGAAATAGTGATATAATTGAGAGAGAAAAGGAGTGTTCATATGCCCAATCCTCAAGTATCTTCTATAACCGTATCACTATTTAGTTTCATGTTGCCGATGATTTCAATTGACATAAACGTAGAAGAAAAATTGGTAAGTATCCAAAAATTTCCTGAGACAGAAGCCGAGATAATAACAATCTCCAATCTCCGATTATTTTTCTTCTTAAATCAATTAAAACGTGTGAAACTGTCTGAATGGAAGGAATATTATTCAAATGAGATGGAGATTTTAGATGGTACTCAGTGGAATGTATCATTTGTCATGAATGGAAGAACTTACAATTGCTCGGGCGATAATAATTTTCCAAGAGAATGGACGTTGTTTTGTAGGGCAATAAATAGATTAGTAAAGTACAATTACCTAGAATAATTGTGCTTTTTCTTTGGAGGGAAAATGCCAAGAAGACCAAGCACACCTTGTAAACAAAATGGTTGTCCTAACCTAGTACCTTATGGTCACAAGTATTGTGACAACCATAAAGCAAACTACCAACTGGATACCAAGTCAACCAAAGCCAAAGGATACAATGCCCAGTGGAACAAAGAACGACTTCGTTACTTAAAAGTTCATCCTCTCTGTGTTCAATGCAAAGTCAAAGGTCGATTGACCAAGGCAACAGTGGTTGACCATATCACACCCCACCGAGGTGACCAAGACCTCTTTTGGAATCAAACCAACTGGCAAGCACTTTGTAAGTCATGTCACGACCGCAAGACCAAGACAACTGACCGATATGTGGAGTATTCGTATCGATTTTAGTCTTGGTGTTTCGTTCCAAAAGTATCTCATTTTTCACTCATTGGGGGAGGGGGGATGAAATCTCTAAACCCTTGGGAGACTAAGACCGACGCCCCCTCAAACGTGCAATTTCGCAAAATTCGCAAGCGGGTACATTAAAATCGCTTCATTTTGACGTTCCTTCCCACCGTTATCACGTTTCCAGTGTGGGGATGTAGCGTTCCCTAGTATGTCATTTTGGTAATAAAATAGTGAAAAAGGCTAGAAACAATGCAGAAAATAGTTGTTTTTAGTCCTTTTTTGCTGGAAAGGAAAACAAATGGACGAAAGTCAACGCAAACAAATTTGGAAAATGCGCGCAGAAGGTCTTGGCTATGGTTTCATCGGTAAGGCTACAGGTTTATCTAGAGATTCCGTTAAGAAATACTGTAAACGAAATCCAGTATTGCTTGGTCATGGTACTGCTACAAAGCAGATGGCAAAAGCCGACCAGAATGATGGACTTCGTTGCCCACAGTGTTATCAAGCACTTAAAACTCGCAAAATAGGTAGGCCAAAGAAGTTCTGTTCGGATAGATGTCGTAAGGTTTGGTGGACCACTCATTCTGACGAACACGATAAATCAAAAACTGCATATGAAGCTTTGACTTGCCAACAATGTGGCAGGTCATTTTTATCTTATGCCAATCCAAATCGAAAATATTGTAGCCATTCGTGTTACATTCAATCACGCTTTTATAAAGGAGAAACCAATGACAAGTCAACCAAGAATGGAAATTAGAGAGATTCGATTATCTGAACTACACCCAGCCTCTTACAATCCTCGGAAAAAACTCAAAAAGGGTGACAAGGAGTATGAAAAGATTAAGCAAAGCCTACTCAAGTTTGGCTACGTTGACCCCATCATTGTCAATAAAGATTTGACGGTTATTGGTGGCCATCAACGATTAACTGTATTGAAGGACTTAGACTATGAAACTGCCAAATGTGTCATTGTCGATTTATCCAAGGAAGATGAAAAAGCTTTAAACATTGCCCTTAATAAAATCACAGGTCAATGGGATAACCAGCTTTTGGCGGACTTGCTTTTGGATTTACAGGAGTCAGATTTCAATCTCGACCTGACTGGTTTTGAACCACCAGAAATTGACGATATCCTATCAAATGTCCATGATAAAGACCTATCAGATGATGACTTTGATGTAGAAGAGGAATTGAAGAAACCCACCTTCTCAAAACGAGGGGACATTTGGCAACTTGGTAAGCATCGAGTGATTTGTGGAGACTCTACGAAAGCTGAAACATATGACCAACTTTTAGGTGATAAAAAGGCAAATTTGGTTGTGACAGACCCTCCCTATAATGTTGATGTGGAAGAAACAGCTGGAAAGATTCTCAATGACAATATGCCTGATAGTGACTTTTACCAGTTTCTCTTTACCATGTTTACTCAGGTAGAAAAACATATGGAAGCTGATGCCTCCATCTATGTTTTCCATGCGGATACGGAAGGACTGAACTTCCGAAAGGCATTTAAAGATGCAGGTTTCTATCTCAGTGGGTGTTGCATTTGGAAGAAGAACTCATTAGTGCTTGGACGTAGTCCCTACCAGTGGCAACATGAACCATGTCTCTTTGGCTGGAAACAAAAAGGAAAACACCAGTGGTTCAGTGACCGTAAACAAACAACCATTTGGGAATATGACCGTCCTAAATCCAGTAAGGACCATCCAACGATGAAACCCATTCCGCTCATGGCATATCCTATTCAAAACTCATCCATGCGTGGGACGATTGTTCTTGATCCATTCCTTGGTTCTGGTTCAACTCTAATAGCCGCAGACCAAACTGGTCGTGTTTGTTACGGCATTGAGTTGGATGAAAAGTTTGTGGATGTCATTGTCAAACGTTATATAGAGTCAACAGGAATTCATAACGTGACGGTGTTGCGCGATGGACAGACTTTGACCTTTGATGAAGCCTATTCAATGATGGAGGTTACGGTATGAGCCTAACCTTTCTTGATTTCTTTGCAGGTGTGGGTGGTTTTCGTCGTGGTTTGGAACTAGCAGGTTTCAAATGTATCGGTTACTGTGAAAAGGATAAGTTTGCACGAAAATCATATGAAGCAATGTATGACACGAAAGGAGAATGGTTTCATGACGACATCACAAGCATTGACCCAACACAACTTCCAAAAGCAGATTTATGGACTGCGGGAAGCCCTTGTCAAAATGTGTCTATCGCAGGGAAGCGAGCAGGACTATACGGTGAACGAAGTGGACTCTTTTTTACATTTGTTGAACTCCTCCAAAGCCAAGAGGAAGAAGATAAACCCGAGTGGATACTCCTTGAAAATGTTAAGGGACTTTTATCAAGTGGCGGGGGACGAGATTATCTCGACTATCTCTCTATCTTGGATGAAGCAGGGTACGACCTTGAGTGGCAAGTGTTCAATTCAAAAGACTACGGAGTTCCCCAAAATCGAGAACGCATCTACACTCTCGGACATCTTAGAAGCAGAGGTCAACGAAAAGTACTACCTATCAGCGGAGAAAGCGGTAGCCATCTTAAGCAACTTGTAGGTGGTGTGCAAAGCTATCGTGTCTACGACCCTAGTGGAATTGCCACAACTCTTGTTGGTGAGGGTGGAGGACTGGGTGCTAAGACAGGTCTTTATCTAATTGACCAATCTTTGACCGAACCAAAGTTGACAGATGAGGCACGTTGTATCACTGCACGATATACTGCTGGTGCTACAAAACGGACTGCGATGAATTCTGGAGTACTCGAAATTCAACCCATTCTGACACCTAATCGAATCAATAAGCGTCAAAATGGACGTAGGCTCAAGGAACAGGATGAGCCAATGTTCACATTAACCTCCCAAGACCGCCATGGTGTTCTTGAAGGCATCAAGGTCAGAAATGGTACGAAGCAAGGTTATCAAGTTGCAGTGGTTGGAGATTCGGTGGATTTATCTTATCCCAACTCACCAACGAGACGAGCAAGAGTTGGGAAAGGAATTGCCCATAACCTCTCCTGTGGTGGTCAAATGGGTGCTGTAGTTTGGAATGATCGAGTTGTAAAAATCAGACGCTTAACCCCTCGAGAATGTTTTCGCCTACAAGGATTTTCAGATGATTTGTTCGAGAAAGCCCAAGCAGTAAACTCCGATGCTCAACTATATAAACAGGCTGGAAATGGTGTGACGGTAACAGTTGTTTATGCCATTGGATATGCCATTTTAGCAAGCGAAGAATTATCGAAAATATCTTCAAAATAATCGAGAAATGACTGGATATATGTCTCCTTTAGAGGTAATATGTACACAACAAAGGAAGAGGAGAACACATCCATGACAACAACACTTGAAAAACTTTACGACATCTACCCAGCAACCGCAAGTATCATTCCTTACAAAGATTGGGTCATCGTTGCATCGAATGGATATAAAGGAACAGAAGTTGAGATTTACGAAACGACTGATAGTCTTGAAGAGTTTGAAAACTTCGAACGCAGATTTGACCGCATTTACCAAGAAGCAGGAATATTCGAAGACTTTGGACATGCCGTTAAGTGGGCATTTGAAAAGATTGGAGAATAACATGGACGCAAAAATGTTCAATAACCTAAAGACAACCTATCCTATTGGGACTAAGGTTAGATTAGTTAGAATGGATGACCCACATCCAGTTCCTAAAGGCACACTTGGAACTGTGATTGGAGTGGATGACATTGGTTCACTCTTAGTTAAGTGGGAAAACGGCAGTTGCCTAAATGTTTTGTATGGAATTGATATCGTAGAAAAGGTAATGTGAGATGTGGGAAATTATGACTCGAACGGTTGGAGACAGACATTACGTTTGTGAGTTTCTCCGTGAAGACACAACAGACCCAAGGAATATAGACGGTGCATGGATTAGAATACTGACAATAAAACGTGATGGTGAATATATCTACCAATATAGATATGGGAATGAAATAGATAACATGGACGACATTGATAGAACAGTTTGTCAGGCTGTTCTTGATAACTTTAATGAACTTTGAGAAAGAACTCGAATTGAGTTCTTTTTTCTTACTCTAAAGGAGGTGAGATTGTGGCAATCAGGGGGCGAAAACCAAAGCCTACGAATATGAAAATACTTGAGGGAAATCCTAGTAAGCGACCACTCCCTTCGAATGAAGTCAAACCCAAACAAAAAGCCCCACGTTGCCCACAGTGGCTTGAAGATGATGCAAAGAAGGAGTGGAAACGGATGGGAAAAATTCTCGAACAGATGGGAATTTTAACCGAAATGGACATGACTGCATTTGCAGGTTATTGTCAAGCTTACGCTCGCTGGAAAGAGGCGGAAGAGTTCCTATCCAAGCATGGCTCCATTATCAAAACTCCGAATGGCTATCTCCAACAAGTCCCTCAAGTCTCTATCAGCCAGACCAACCTCAAAATCATGCTTAAATTCTGTGAACAGTTTGGTTTGACACCTTCAGCACGTAACCGTCTAGCAACGATGGATGCGGAAGTTGGTACTGGTGATGAAATGGAAGATTTGTTAGGAGGAATTTTATGAGTTATCATTATGAACCAAGTCCATTCATGCTTCCAACCTCACATTATGATAAGGCAAAGGCTGATAGGGCAGTAACATTTATCAATAACCTCTCCCACACCAAAGGCAAGTGGGCTGGAAAGCGATTTGATTTGTTGCCGTGGCAGGAACAGATTGTCCGTGACCTATTTGGAATTGTCAAGGAAGATGGTAATCGGCAATTCTTAACAGCCTATATAGAAATTCCAAAAAAGAATGGAAAGTCTGAGCTAGCAGCAGCTATCGCTCTTTATCTATTATATGCGGATAATGAAGCCAGTGCAGAAGTTTATGGTGCGGCTTGTGACCGAAATCAAGCGTCAATCGTGTTTGATGTAGCCAAGCAAATGGTGCAAATGAGTCGCCCCTTGGAAAAGCGGTCTAAGATAATGGGAGCTACCAAGCGTATTGTAAATTATTCTAACGCTGGGTTTTACCAAGTTCTTTCTGCAGAGACTGGAACAAAACATGGACTAAACGTATCTGGCTTGGTCTTTGATGAAATCCACGCTCAGCCTAATCGTCATTTGTATGATGTATTGACCAAGGGGTCAGGAGACGCAAGGGAACAACCCCTCTTTTTTATTATCACAACAGCTGGAACGGATAGAAACTCTATCTGTTATGAGTTACATACCAAAGCATTGGATATTCTGAATGGTAGAAAGAAGGACACTTCATTCTATCCAGTGGTTTATGGTTTATCTGATGAAGATGATTGGAATGATGAAGCTAACTGGCTCAAGGCCAACCCTTCACTAGGGCATACTATTGGGATTGATCGTGTAAGAGAAGCCTACCAACAGGCACTTGATAATCCTGCAGAAGAGAATGTCTTTAAGCAGCTCCGTCTAAATATGTGGACAAGTTCAAGTGTTGCTTGGATTCCTGAACATGTTTATGCAATGGGAAATGATCCTATACAATATGATAGTCTTAGAGGTCGTAGCTGTTATGCAGGTTTAGACCTTTCTAGTACGTCAGATATAACGGCTTTTGTCTTGGTATTCCCCCCTAGATTTGAAGAGGAGAATTATATTGTTCTGCCATTTTTCTGGCTACCAGAAGATACATTGGAGCTTAGATGTCGACGTGACCATGTTCTATATGATGTTTGGGAGCGTCAGGGCTACATCAAAACTACAGAGGGAAATGTCGTTCATTATGGTTTTATCGAAAAATTTATTGAAGACTTATCGGAAATCTATCATATCAAGGAGATAGCCTATGACCGTTGGAATGCGACACAGATGGTTCAAAATCTAGAAGGGATGGGCTTGACCATGGTGCCTTTCGGTCAGGGATACAAGGATATGAGTCCACCATCAAAGGAACTCTATAAACTTATGATGGAAGGCAAGATTCAACATGGTGGGCATCCAGTTCTGAAATGGATGGGACAAAACGTAGTCATGAGACAAGACCCTGCTGGCAATATCAAGCCTGATAAGGAAAAGTCAGTCGAGAAGATTGACGGTATTGTAGCACTCATTATGGGGCTGGACCGTTGTATTCGTCACCAAACCGAAGAAGGAAGTGTTTATGATGAACGTGGTATATTGAGTTTTTAGTTGACAAAATAAAGCAAAATACGTTACAATTGCAGTACAAAATTCAAAGGAGAAGTAGTATGGGAAAAACAGCCACTTTAAATGTACGTGTTGATTCGGATGATAAATTAAATGCAGAAAGTGTCTTGAAAGAGCTTGGAATGCCTATGTCTACATTGATTACCCTACTATTAAAGCAGGTTTCTATGACACGAAGCATTCCGTTTGATATTGCCTTACCACAAGCACCTTCTTCTGTGGATGTCTCACCACTGTCTGCTGGTGAATTGAAAGACCTGTTGGTGCAGAGCTATCACTCAGCGGATCATGAAGAAACGATATTGGCGGAAGATTTTTTCAAAGGTATTAAAGGGGTGAATTAATGATTGAATATCCCGTGAGATTGACAAAACAAGCCAGTGACGATTTGACTGCCATTTATCGCTTTATTGCGATAGAGCTACAATCACCCTTAACAGCAGATAAAAATATCCATCTCTTTGAACAATCCATCAAATCCTTATCAACGTTTCCAGAACGTTGTCCTATTCTTGAAGGGTTTGAGAGTGAGGGTATTGTGATTCGAAAACTTATTGTTAAAAACTATGTTATATTTTATCGTTTTGTTGGAGAGGTTGTAACTGTACTTCGAGTATTACATGGTACTTCTAACATTGATGCATTATTGAGAGATATCGCAGAAGATAATGATGTGAACTAATATTGGCATCTCCAAGCGGAGGTGCTTTTTCTATTCAAAGTGTTCAAAAAATAGTTGATAATATCGCCAAAATGACTTGATAAGTCCTTGCTTCTACGGTAATATGTGACTACAAAAAGAAGAGGGGAACAAAACAATGGCAACAAAAGCACGGATTGGATTATTGACGAAAAACCATACAGCACAAACAATCGAGGTAGCGTATGAAGGATATCCAGAATACACTGGGGAACTTCTAAAGAAACACTTTAAATCAAGTAAAGAAATTCGTGCATTACTTCAGAAAGGTGATATCATTCAGCTTGAAGATAGTCTTGACAAAATTGAACACGATGACTTACAGGGGAATGCCCAGCAACATCGTTTCATCGGTGACATCAGTCAATTGGCAGAGGATACCCTGGCAGATTACATTTATCTTTTTCAAGAAAGTGATAGAACATGGTATCTTCTTGAAGAAGGAGAGATGAAAAACATCTAAGAACAAACGATAAGCACTTCAATCGAGGTGCTTTTTTCGTACTCAAAAGGAGGAACTATGGGACTACTAGATTTACTGGGACGTAAGCGTGCTAGAGATAAACCACGAAATAGTTATGAAGGACAGGACTTTTCCTATCTGTTTGGACGAACGACCAGTGGGGAGAATGTAGATGAGTTTAAGGCTATGCAGACAACAGCTGTTTATGCTTGTGTCCGCATCTTGGCTGAAGCAGTAGCTTCACTACCCATTCATGTTTATGAGAGAACGGCAACTGGAAAGGAGAAAAAGGTGGAACATCCCCTATATTTTCTCTTGCATGATGAACCTAATCCTGAGATGTCATCCTTTGTTTTTAGAGAAACCTTGATGACCCATCTACTGATATGGGGCAATGCCTATGTCCAGATTATCCGAGATAGGAGTGGACAGGTTATAAGTCTTTATCCACTATTGCCTGATAAAATGTCTGTACATCGGGACGAAAGTGGAAAGCTCTATTACAAATACAAGCGTCAGTCAGAAGAAAACCCAAACTTTAAGGAAAAGGGAGATGCTATATTGAAAGCGGAAGATGTTCTCCATGTTCCTGGTCTGGGGTTTGATGGCTTGATAGGTTATTCTCCAATTGCTCTTGCAAAAAATGCTATCGGTATGACATTGGCTACGGAAAACTATGGAGCTTCATTCTTTAAGAATGGTGCAAATCCAGGAGGAGTTTTGGAACACCCAGGTATCCTCAAAGATCCCAAACGAGTGAGAGATTCATGGAATGCAGTCTACAATGGGGTAACCAATGCCCATAAAGTGGCAGTTCTTGAGGAAGGGATGAAATACACTCAAGTAGGCATTCCACCTGAAGAAGCCCAGTTTCTTCAGACAAGAAAATTCCAAATTAATGAAATTGCAAGACTCTACCGAATTCCACCTCATATGGTTGGCGACTTGGAGAAATCCTCATTTTCAAACATTGAGCAACAATCTCTAGAATTTGTTAAATATACCTTAGACCCTTGGGTGGTTCGTCTCGAACAGGCTTTCAAGAGGTCTCTTTTTTTACCTGAAGAAAAGAAAACCTACTTTGTGAAGTTTAATGTAGATGGTCTACTTCGTGGTGATTATCAGAGTCGAATGAATGGCTATGCGATTGGGAGACAAAATGGCTGGCTATCGACAAATGATATTCGTGAACTTGAGGACTTGAACCTCCTTTCAGATGAGGAAGGTGGCAATCTCTACTTGATAAATGGAAACATGACGAAACTGAAGGATGCGGGTGGCTTTATGAAACAAGCACCATTAGAACAAGAAACTCAATCTGAGGAGGATATGGATGCATAAGTTTTGGAATTTTACAGAAGATGATAGTGGTCGAACACTTCGTATAGAAGGACAGATTGCTGATGAGACGTGGTTTGGCGATGAAGTCACTCCACAGGTATTTAAAAATGATTTACATGCAGGAAATGGAGACATCACCCTCTGGATTAATAGTCCAGGGGGTGATGTTTTTGCAGCTGCTCAAATCTATAACATGTTGATGGATTATAAAGGTGATGTCCATGTAGTGATTGATGGATTGGCCGCAAGTGCTGCTAGTGTCATTGCCATGGCAGGTACAACGGTTTCTATGAGTCCAGTTGCCATGATGATGATTCACAACCCTTGGACTGTAGCACAAGGTGAAGCCAAGGATATGCAGAAGGTCATTGAAATGTTGGGAGAAATTAAGGAATCCATCATCAATGCCTATGAACTGAGAACAGGACTTTCAAGAACCAAACTCTCGCACCTCATGGACTCAGAGTCTTGGTTCAATGCCAAAAAGGCTGTTGAACTAGGCTTTGCGGACAAGATTCTCTTTGACAAACAAGAGGAACATGGAATGGACACCGAGAGTTATTCTTTCAGTCGAAATACTGCACAACAAGATTTACTTGTAAAAATGCAGGCGAAACTTGAAGTCCAACAACCAAAGAAAACAATCCCTATCAATCAGTTGGAAAAACGATTGAATTTGCTCAAATAACGAAAGGAATATGAACTGATGTCTAAATTACTTGAATTGAAAGAAAAACGTAACCAAGCTTGGCAACAAGCAAAAACCTTCCTTGACTCTGTTCGCTCAGAAGACGGACTGGTATCAGAGGAAGATTCCAAACGCTACGATGACATGGAAGCGAAAATCAACCTCTACAATCAAGAGATTGCTCGATTGGAGCGACAAGAAAAGATTGACCTTGAACTTTCTCAACCAGCAACACAGGCTCTAATTGGGCAGCCCACTACAGTTTTGAATGACAAGACTTCTGAAGAGGAAAAGAATGGTGTGGCTTCTGATAGCTATGCCAAGACATTTTGGACAAGTGTCCGTAAGCGTCACTTCTTTGATGTCAAAGACGTCCTTCGAGTAGGGGAAGATACCGAAGGTGGTCATCTTGTTCCTGATGAGTATGAGAAGAAACTAGTTCAAGGATTACAAGAAGAGAATTTCTTCCGTAGTCTTGCGACCGTCATCAAAACCTCTAGTGGTGAGCGTAAGATTCCTGTTGTGACCGGACACGGTTCAGCATCATGGATGGATGAAAATGGTCTGTATCCTGAAACAGAAGAAACCTTTGGTCAGGTGACACTAGACTCTCATAAGATTGGGACTGCTATTCGTATTTCAGAAGAGCTGCTTAACGATTCAGTCTTCGACCTTGAGTCCTATATGACAGCTGAATTTGCTCGTCGTATTGGAACGGAAGAAGAAAAAGCATTCTTGATTGGTGATGGTTCTAAGAAACCAACTGGAATCTTTACTCAGGCAGAAGTTACAGGTCCAACGACTGCTACAAAGGATATTACCTTTGACGACATGATTGAATTGTATCATTCTCTACCAGCACCCTATCGTAAGAACGCAGTTTGGATTTTACATGATACGACTGTCAAAGCTATCCGTAAACTCAAGGACAACAACGGTAATTACATTTGGCAGCCATCCACACAAGCTGGACAACCAGATTTGATTTTAAATCGTCCATACTACACATCAACCTTTGCTCCACTACCTGAAGCAGGAAATAAAGCCATTGCATTTGGTGATTTCTCTTATTATTGGATTGCGGATCGTCAGGGACGTACCTTCAAACGTCTGAATGAACTCTATGCCAATAATGGACAGATTGGATTTCTTGCTTCACAACGTGTGGATGGTAAGTTAGTCCTACCTGAAGCCGTTAAGACTTTAACAGTGAAGGCTAAGTAATGATGGTCAGTTTAGCAGAAGCAAAACAGTATCTCAAAGTGGAACACGATGATGAGGATGGACTGATTGAGCAATTGCTTGAAACCAGTCAACGACTCTGTGAAGATATTTTGCGACAATCAATTTATTCAGAAGTTCTAAAGACGGCAATCCTATACGGGGTTGCCTATCTTTATGAACACAGAGAAGATGCAAATCATAGAGAGTTGAAGGAGACGCTTTATCACTTATTGTTGGCTGAACGAAAGGATGTGTTCTGATGAAGATTGCACCTTTGAGGGAACGCTTGTCGTTTCATGTTCGACAGATTGTTCAAGATGAGATTGGCAATGAAAGTTCGACATGGATACCTTTATTTGAACGATGGTGCTCTTGCCGTCCTCTCACCTTGACCGAAAGTGATGGGAGGGTGACAAAACTGGAACAAGAGAAAGTCCAGTTCACCCTCAGGTATGAAAAAGCAATTCTTGGACTTCATTCCTTAACGACTCGCATTCAATTTCGTGGTCAAACCTATGAGATTGAGTCGATTGATGGAGATACGGTGCCAAGACAACTGATTTACATCGTCGCCATTAAGGAGGAGAGTTATGACTAGAATTGAATTGGGTGCACTAGAATCTGCCATCGCAAATGAGCTGACTGAGTATGTGCAGGATACAACAGAGGTGATGCGTGAAGTTGTAGAGGAAGTCACTGAGGAATCTATTGAATCCTTGAAAGCAACGTCACCGAGAAAGAGTGGATCTTATGCCAAAGGGTGGAAGAGTAAAGCAACGATTGATACCAGTACAGGTTTAACCAAAACCATTCATAATCAAACGCCAGGCCTGACGCATCTATTAGAAAATGGTCATGCCAAAAGCTCTGGTGGGCGAGTTGAGGGGATAAAGCATATCGCTCCTGTAGAAAAACAAGCAATACAATCCTTGGAAGAAAAGCTGAGAAAGCGAGTGTGATAAGACATGTTCCTAAGTGAAATGTACTCCATTCTCAAAGAATTACAGCTCCCAGTCGCCTACCATCATTTTGAAGAAGGGAGTCGTCCAATACCACCGTATCTGGTTTATTTGGTAACTGATTCAGAAAATCATGGTGCAGACAATTGGACCTATCATAAGCAGAATAACCTGCAAGTGGAACTCTATACTACTAAGAAAGATTTAGCAACTGAACAAAAGGTGGAGTCATTATTTGACAGCCACCTTATTTATTTTGAAAAAGTAGAAACCTATATCTCATCTGAGAAACTCTACCAAATAACCTATTACATCACATTACATGGAGGATAATATGGCTGAAAAGAATAAGGTCACCTTTGGACTACAAGATGTCCATTGGGCAGAAGTTACAAGCGAAGGTTCTGATGGTACGTTGACATACGGCAATGTGGAACGCCTTCGTGGTGCTGCGGAATTAACCCTTGAACCAACAGGTGACAAGGGTTCTTATAAGGCAGACAATATCAATTTTTATACAACGGAGTCAAACGATGGTTATGAAGGAACACTAAAAGTTGCTCTTCTAACGCAGGAATTTTTGACTCGAGTCCTCGGAGAGCAGTTGGATGCGACGACAAATACCATTTCAGAAATCGCAAATAGCGAAAAGAAAAATTTTGCGTTGATGTTCCGTTTTGAAGGGGATAAAAAAGAAACATTACACGTTTTGTATTATTGTTACGCATCTCGTCCGGCTGTTGGTTCAAAAACCAAGTCAGGTTCGGATATTAATGAGGTAGAGTTGACCTTTACTGCCAGTCCTCGCCCACTCGATAAGGTTGTACGTAGACGAACAACGGAGGAAACGAGTGATGAGATTCGTCAAAACTGGTTCAAGGCAGTTTTTGAACCTCGTAAGTAAGGAGTAGGCCATGAGAGAAAGTATTACCATAGCAGGCACCACCTACGAGTTAGCAACCAATGCCTACACACCAATTGCTTATAAAGAGCAGTTTGGTAAGGACTATTTCCAAGATCTCTTTTCTATGGTCAATAGTCAAGCTATCTTGGATAAGCTAGACCAGTTGGAGGAAGGGGAAGAACTCAAGGCAAGTCAGGTTGATGTGTCTATCTTATCTGACTTTGATATGACCTTTTTCCATCGTCTTTTTTGGGTTTTTGCCAAATCTGCCAATCCTCGTGTGAAACCTTTTGTGGATTTCTTCATGGAATTGGAGGAATTTCCAGTTCAGGAAGTAGCCCCTGTCTTGATGAATATGTTGAACCAAGGGATGTCAACTAGAAAAAAGCAGATGAAACAGAATCAGCGAGTGAGGAAATCTTCACAGTAGAGAGCTATTTCTCCTGTTGTAAGGAGACTGGATTGACCATTGACGATTTAAAACATATCTCTATTGGGATGGCACTTGACTACCAAACGGATTATGTGGAGATGCGTACTCGGGAAACTTCTCAAACACGCCCAGCAACTCAAGCTGATTTTGATAATTTCTGATGGTAGAAAGGAGGGACTATGGCTGGAAACATAAAGGGAATTACGATTGAAATTGGTGGCGATACCCAACCCTTACAAGATGCACTTAAGGGTGTAAACAAACAAGCCTCTGAAGCTACCAAAGAACTAAGACAGATTGATAAGGCTCTCAAGTTTGATACAGGCAATGTCACCCTCCTTACTCAAAAGCAGGAAGTCTTGGCAAAACAAGTCGAGACAACCAAAGAAAAAATGGCAACGCTCCGTCAAGCCCAATCACAGGTGGAAGCTCAATTTAAGGCTGGGGATATTGGGGCAGACCAGTACCGTGCCTTTCAACGTGAGGTGGAAACTACTCAAAGGCTGCTAACGTCCTATGAAACTAAGTTAGCTGATGTGTCATCAACACTTGAGAATCACGGTCGAGCCAGTAGTTCAGCGGCTCAACAATTAGATAAACTCCAAGTGGAGCAGGGGCAGTTAGCAAGTGAGATGAACAAGGTCACGTCTCAATTTGAGCTACAAGAAAGTGCTTTGTCATCCAATAGTTCTGAAGCAGAACGCAATGCCATAGCCCAACAAAAGATTGGAGCACAGTCAGAAATTGTTTCTAAACAAATTTCCAATCTCGAAAAGCAACTAGCCTTGACAAAGAGGGAATATGGTGAGAATTCCATTGAAGCCAATAAGATGGAAGCTGAGTTGAATCAAGCAAAGACCGCTCTCAATAACCTGAACAACGAGATGGATGAGACCAAATCCTCTGCCGATGGTGCTCAAGATGGCATGAAAGCCATGTCTGACACCATTCGGGCTGAGGCACTTCAAGCGACCAGTGAGAAGCTTGCAGACATCTCTCAGAAAATCTTCGAAGTCGGAACAGAGTCCATGTCTGCGGCAGCTCAACTTCAAGCCAGCAATGCCCAATTCTCTACCGTCTTTGGAGATATGGAGAATGCTGCTAAGGATGCCCTCAATAAGATTGGGGAAGAGATGGACATTGTTCCAGAGCGTCTTCAAGGCTCCTTCACTCAGATGGCTTCCTTTGCCAAAACCTCTGGAATGGATACGGCTCAGGCTTTGGATCTGACCACTCGTGCCACCAGAGCAGCGGCTGATGGGGCAGCATTTTACGACAAATCCATCGAAGAAGTCACCGAAAACCTGCAGTCCTTCCTCAAAGGAAACTATGAAAATGACGCAGCTCTAGGTATTTCTGCGACAGAAACCACTCGTAATGCAGCGGCGAACAAGCTCTATGGAAAGTCCTTCAATGAACTATCAGAAGCTCAGAAGCAGTTAACCCTCCTTCAAATGGTAGAGGACGGCAATGAACTCTCTGGAGCCTTGGGACAAGCTGCAAGGGAATCAGATGGACTGGAAAACGTTCTGGGTAACTTAAGACAGTCTGGAACTAATGCTCTAGCAGCAATCGGTCAACCGATTCTGGAGATGCTTATTCCAGTCTTTCAAAGTTTGGCAGACATTGTTAGTCAACTAGCGACTTGGTTTACCAACTTATCCAGTCCCATCAAGGAAGTCGTCATTATCTTCACAGGTATTTTAGCCGTGGTAGGGATGTTACTTCCTGTTTTCTTGGGCTTACAGGTTGCGGCAGCCGCTATGGGGACAACCGTTGTTGGAATGATAACGGCATTCTTGCCGATTGTGGGGATTATTGTTGGTATTGTAGCTGCCATTACCTTACTGATTGTTGGGATAAAAGAACTCTGGACGAATCACGAAGGCTTTCGAACGACTGTGATGGAAATCTGGAATAGTATCTATGCCTTTCTGACTATGATCATCCAGCAGATTACAAGTTTTGTCATGTCCATCTGGGGAACGTTAACCACATGGTGGACTGAAAACCAGCAATTGATTCTAAATGCTGCAACCACGGTATGGAATGCCATCAATACGGTTATTCAAACGGTGATGACTATTCTTGGACCGCTCATCCAAGCAAGTTGGGAGAATATCAAACTCATCATCACAGCCGCTTGGGAGATGATAAAGATTGTGGTCGAGACTGCTATCAATGTGGTACTTGGTATCATCAAGGCAGTCATGCAGGTTATCACTGGTGATTGGACTGGCGCTTGGGAAACCATCAAACAGGTCTTTTCGATGGTATGGGAGGGCATTAAGTCCCTTATTTCCTTAGCTCTCAATTTCATCGCCCAGTACATCTCAACTGCTTGGACGGGTATCAAGAATACCATCTCAAATGTATTATCTGCCATTAGTTCTGTCATTTCATCTATCTGGTCAGCTATTCAGTCGACAATTTCCAGTGTCCTGTCTGCGATTGGTTCAACAGTATCAACTATATGGAATGGTATCAGAAGTACCGTATCCAACATTCTGAATGGGATATCCAATACAGTTTCATCTGTTTGGAACGGTGTGAAAAATACCATTTCAAGTGCCATCAATGGTGCAAAAGATGCCGTGAGTAACGCCATCAATGCCATTAAAAATCTCTTTAACTTCCAAATCAGATGGCCGCATATTCCTCTTCCTCACTTTCGAGTATCAGGTTCAGCCAATCCACTCGATTGGTTGAAGGGCGGAATTCCGAGAATCTCCATTGATTGGTATGCCAAAGGAGGAATTTTAACCAAACCAACCGCATTTGGGGTAAACGGCAATAGCCTAATGGTTGGAGGTGAGGCTGGAAAAGAAGCAGTCTTGCCTTTGAATGAACAAACATTGGGTGCAATTGGTCGAGGAATCGCAAAGACCATGACAAGCAACCTGCCCACCATTCAGATCACCATTACTGGAAATTCGGTAAGGGAAGAGACTGACCTTAACCGACTTGCGGAGATGGTTGGAGAAAAACTCGTTTATGAATTAGAACGTCAACAAGGATTGAGAGGAGTGAAACCATGATTAGACATAATGCATTAACCATTGGTGGAGTGTCCACTGCTAGTTTTCCTTTTAAGGTAATCGTGGAAGATAGCCCTTCTATCACAGTTAGTGAAAGTAAGACTCAATTGATAGAACACCAAGGTCTGTCAGGTGCGGTTCTTCAAACCAATCCTCGCAGAAGTGTCATGGAATTGAGCTACATCCTCTATCTTGTTAAACCTAGTGAAGAACAGTTATTTTCCTTTTTGAAGCTATTTTTGAAAGAAGGATTTTGGCTTGAGAACGCTAGTTTCAAGACCATACGCTTTTGGTGTTACAAGGTTCGCCATACTCCAGTTCAAAAAGATAAGCTGGGGGTGTATGAACTTAAGGTTACCTTTTCTTGTCACCCAACCAAGTGGTTCAAAACGACGACCTCGCAGGTGTTTAGAACCAGTGGTACTTTGAGAAGTCAAGGTTCAGCCATTGCTTTTCCAAAGATTACCATAAGTGGCAACTCGACTAGTGAAACTAGCTTTACGATTGGGAATGATGTCATCCGCTTGGAGAGATTACAAGAAACACTCATTATGGATAATAATCCTAGTCAGCCAAGTTTTAAAACACAAAGAGGTCAGCCTGTAAAATGGTCTGGCGATTTTATTTCCATTGATGCAGGCAGAAATGACTCGGTTGGAGTTGTCTTAGGTGCTGGTATCACATCATTAACAATAGAAATGAATTGGGGGTGGGCTTAGTGTTATCATTATTGGACAAAACTGTTCGAACGGTAAAATGGCATGGTAAACCACTCCCAGAGACCATTAAGGCAAGCGTTAAAGAAACCTTGAATGGGGATTTTGTCCTGAACTTTACCTATCCGATCACAGACAGCGGAATATTTCGAGAGTTAAAAGAGGACTACCTCGTTCGTAGCCCAGTTCCAGTATTGGGACATCAGTTGTTTCGGATAAAGAAAGTCATCGAAGGGGACACCAGTCTTGAAGTTGTGGCCTATCATATATCAGATGACGTCATGACTAGGTTGGTATCGCCATTTAGGTGTGAACAGGTACCCTGTGCAACTGCCTTATCAAGCATGGTCATGGCAAGTAAGTCTCTGCTTGGAGATTTTTCTTTTACAAGTGATATTGTCAAGAATAGAATCTATACAACAGACAAGGAGCAGACGCTTTACTCCACACTACTGGATGGTAAACACTCTATCCTTGGAACTTGGGAGGGAGAATTGGTTCGAGATAACCTTGCCCTATCAATTAAGAGTGAGCGAGGACAAGACCGTGGAGTTGTTATCTCTACTCACTACAATTTGAAAAAGTATCAACGAACCAAAGAAAGTTCACAGATTATCACTCGTATCCATGCCACTTCAAGCTTCAAGCAAGAGGGGCAGGATAGGGAGACTGTACTTCAAGTCACTGTAGATAGTCCGTTGATTAACTTCTATCCTTTCATCAATGAAGTGACCTATACCAATAATCATCTCAGAACTCGTCAAGAGTTAATAGAATGGGCTAGTAGCAAGTTTCGTTTAGAGGGAATTGATAAGCCAAAAGATGCCATCATCATTGAGGCATTTGAGTTAGATGGTCAAACGGTTCATCTAGGCGATACCGTAACTTTAAAAAGCAAGCTACACGGAATTGATGTTAGGAAGAAAGCAATCGCTTATGATTATGATCCTTTAGCTAAGAATTATCGCTCTATCACTTTTGATGATAAGGCAAGTAGCGGTACAGGTAAAACTGGCGGTAGCTTAACTACACTAGCCAATAATCTCCTTGATGGAAATAAGCGGAGTGAGGATGTTGCCGTTGAAATTGCCATTGATAATGCCAACAGAGCATTTGATGCGGAATTTGAGAAACGTCAAGTAGCTATTGATAATGCTATCGAACAGGCTCAAAGTCGTGGGGAGGTCTATGCGGATCGATTAAAGGCCAGCATTGATAATGAACTTACTTCTATTCACCAACAGATGCGGCAACAGGAAGAGGAGCAGCAACGTACAACTCGTGAATTATTGGCAAAGGCTGGGGTAAATAGCAACCTAGCCACAGAAGCCAAACAAAAGGCAGAACAGGCTCAAACTGGGGCAACTGAAGCCCTCAGAAGGGCAGAACAAGCCAAGCTTGATGCTATTCAAGAAGCTAACCGATTGACTTCAACGGAGCGTAGTCAAACAGAGTCAAAGATTGCGACAGCAAAATCACAAGCTATCACTGAAGCTAGTCGATTGGTTGATGTAGCAAAAGCTCTATTAGGTGGGCAGTTGTCAACTGTCAGTACCAATCTCTCACAAACCAAGGAGGATATAAAACTTCTTGCGAGTAAGCAACTGGTGGATAGTCTGACTGGTCGAGTAACGGGTGCAGAATCCATGATTCAAGTACAAGCAGACCAAATTTCTCAGCGTGTTAAAACCAGTGATTTTAACCAAGCAAAACAGAGAATCGAAACTGCCGAGTCATCGATTACGCAATTGGGGAATCGCATAACAACTGAAATCAGTCAGGTGGATGCGAAAATTCCAACTAGCCTAGACGGTCTCAATTTGATGACTGGTACTCGCGATTGGTCAAATAAAGGAAATGCATGGCATTTAGGAAACAACTGGTCTACCGAAACAGAGAATTTCAGAGGACTGGTTGTTCGTTCAACCCAAGCAGGGTTCAACGGAAGTCATCAGAATATTGTTGTGAAAGCAGGAGATGTCATTACCTTTAGCTTTTATGCCAAAGCGAATCAGCCACTTTCTTCCATCAAAGTTTCAGCGATTTGGTCCGGTTCGAGTGTCTATCGTGCTCCAGTCGCAAGAGTGAGAGAGTCTGACGATATTATTTCTGTCACCAGTGACTGGAAACGCTACTGGAAAACAGTTCATGTATTATCTGATGGTTCACTCCAATTTCGGACAGAGTACAATGGCAGTACTATCCCAAATGGCAATAAATTCTATGTGGCAGGATTGAAAGTCGCAAAGACCTCACTAGACACAGGGTATTCAGAAAATCCAGCAGATATAGCTGGTGAATTGACCACCCAACGGACACTCATCACTCAAACGGCTTCTGGTGTAGAGCAGGTTTCTACAAGATTAACCGAAGCAAATGGAAAGATTTCTAGTAGTGAAACCCAGATTCGACAATTAGTTTCGGATGTATCCTCAAAGGTCAGTCAAACGGATTTTAATAACTTGAAACGGACTGTTGAGGGACATACTACATCCATCCAACAAACACAGCAATCTATTTTGCTTAAGGCTGATAAGACCATTCTTGAGGGGGTCAAAACAACCGCTGAGAATGCCTTGGCTAAGGCCAATACAAACGCAAGTCAGATTACTCAAACCAAGGCAGACCTGCGGATTGCCAATGATGCCATTTCACAGAAAGTCGCAAAGACAGACTTTAATAGCTTGACTGGCCGAGTAGCAAGTGCAGAAACCACTATTCGAACACAAGCTGGGCAAATTGAACAACGACTAACAAGTACGCAAGTTGAATCTGCCATTAACTCAAAAGGCTACCAAACCAAGTCACAGGTTGATTCCAATATTGCGGGTCGTGGCTATCTTACGAGCAGTTCGTTACAACCTTATGCGACGACAACCAGTGTGCAGAACTTGGTCAAAACAACCTCTGATAGTTTCACTCAACGAATCAGTCAAACGGAAAGCAGAATCCCAACCTCAGTTTCACATCGTAATTTGATAGCTGGTACTTCGGATAGATGGGGTGCTTATCAGACGATAAATGCCAATAGTAACTGGATAGCATCATTAGGAAGAGTGCAATTTGGGGATAGTAGTGGAATTTATGTTGGATCAAAAGTTCATTTATATGTTCATATCTCAGCGGATGAGATTATCTTTGACCCTGCGGTGACGACTCGTACTATGAAACTTCAAGGTCCAATCTTGGATAGTCAAAATGTTTGGACATGGACCAACTGGAATTTGTATCACCCTTTCTACAATAAGTGGAGCAGTAATCTGACAACAGGTAACAATTATCGGTTAATCAAACTAACCTCTACCATCACTCAAGAGATGTACCAACACTCTAAAGGTTTTGAACTTCAAGTCAGAATTGATGGAGTTAAGACAGGTAAGTTTCATGTGAGAGCTTTAATGGTATCAACTGGTGATATCTTTCCAGACTATTGGACTCCGTCATTAGACGACTTGACGACAGTAACAGCTTTTCATGAAGTACGGGATACTGTAAGCAGTCACACTCGAACAATTGGTGATCACACCAATCAAATCAGTCAGGTTGTTCAAACGGCTACTGGGATTGTGACACGAGTTGGCAATCTAGAAACAAGTCGAGCAACAACTGCCACAGTAAATGCCATTCAAACGCAGGTTTCAACACTTGCAGGGGCGTGGTCGGTTCGAAATCTGACCAGTGCAGGAACAGTCTTGAGTCAGCTCAATCTCAATAAGGATGGCACAGTCAAGATTGATGGAAAACTCGTTCAAATAACAGGTACAACTTATATCCAAGATGGAGTGATTGCGAGCGGTAAGATAGCCAGTCTTGATGCAGGAAAGATTACGTCAGGGATTATATCAGCAGCTCGAATTGGAGCAGAAGCCATCACTGCGGATAAGTTAAAGGTTGATCAAGCATTCTTTACCAAGTTTATGGCAACAGATGCCTATCTCAAGCAGTTGTTTGCCAAGTCTGCCTTTATAACCCAAGTGCAGTCAGTAACCCTATCTGCCAACAAAATTTCTGGAGGTATTTTGTCAGCAATCAACGGAGCTATGAAAATCAATCTATCACTTGGAAACATCAAGTTCTATACCAACTCTCCATCCATTTCTCGAGAGGTTAGTGGATATCCTCACCAATGGGTTTCCTTTGAGACAGGAACGTCAAACGGGAAACCATGTGGGGTAACCATTATCGGTTCGAATCGATGGAATAACTGGAATGCCAATGACGGTGGCTTTGTAGGGATTCGAGCATGGAACGGTACTGATACTGACCAAATTGATGTGGTAGGTGATAAAGTTCGCTTAGCAAGTGCTCCATATACCAATCCAGATGGGTGGGAGATTGTAACGTTGCCTAACCGACTGAGTATTGATGCCTTTAAAGCATCCGACCGACCAAGTTCTATTTTGAATATCGGAGATATCCGCATCTATCGAAATGGGACAACCTATGTCAGTCTAAAAGATGTACTTCATCAATTCAATCACAATTTTAAACACTTAGTAAACATCACAGGTCGAGGTGACGTCATCTTGACATGGGACACGATTAAATAAAGGAGTTCACAGATGAATCTAGAACAAATCAACCAATCACTTAAACTAACTATCCAGGAGCTTGTCACCAAGCTATCTGATGAAATCACTGCTAAGAACCTCATTGCCATCCAATTGGTGGAAAGGGATGAGGAACTTAGCCTGTTGCGTAAAGAAAAACAGGAATTGACTGAGCTATTAGAAGTTCAGACAAAACCTGAAGAAGGGAAAGGAAAATAGTTATCATGGCACTTCTCAATATTGACAAAGTAACAGAACCATTTGATTTGGAGACAGCTCTCGCTTACATGCGTAAGAATGGAGAGTTCATTCGTTGTAAGACAGCAGAGCAGGATTTTTACATGTATCTTGAAGAAGTAAGGCGACCTGCTATTAAAAATGGAAAGCGCCAGTTGGTTACAACAGAAACAGTTTGGGCTTTTAATCAGTGGGGCAGTACGACATTAACTCTGAATCTTTCTGATTTATTTCATGAATGTTTTTATCTGATGCGGTTTGATGAGAACGGTCAACCGGATTGGTCAGACCCTACCATTATGCAGGAAGGTTCAGTAGAAAGTGAGGTGACCGATGAAGGAACTGTTAACTCTTAATAAGATTTTATTTTCCATGATTGGAGGCTTGATTGGTAGTCTATTTGGGGAGTTGGATGGTATCCTATATGCCCTACTTGTCTTCGTTATTATTGACTATCTAACAGGAATTTTTGCGGCGGTTGTAGAGAAACAATTGTCTAGTAGTATCGGTTTTCGTGGCATCTTTAAAAAGATAGCCATTTTATTTTTAGTTTCACTAGGTCATCTGATTGATACAGCCATTATCAAGCAAGGTGGAACCATTCGCACCATGGTCATTTTCTTTTATCTCAGCAATGAGGGACTAAGTATTCTAGAAAATACCGTTCGAATCGGTTTACCTATACCTGAGAAACTACAAGCAATCTTAAAGCAAATCAATGAGAGGTGAGAAGATATGGGAAAATATCTAGTTATTTGTGGTCATGGACAAGGTCGAACAGGCTATGATCCTGGAGCAGTGAATGCCAAACTGGGTATCACAGAAGCAGGAAAGGTTCGAGAATTAGCCAAGATCATGTCTAAGTACAGTGGGCAACAGATTGATTTTATTACCGAACAAAATGTTTATGATTATCGGAGTATTTCTAGTATTGGTAAGGGATACGACTCGATTACTGAATTGCACTTCAATGCCTTTAATGGCAGTGCCAAAGGAACAGAAGTCTTGATTCAATCTTCCTTAGAAGCGGATAAGGAAGATATGGCTATCCTATCTCTTCTTTCACGTTATTTCCAAAATCGTGGCATTAAGAAGGTAGATTGGCTCTATAATGCCAACCAAGCAGCAAGTCGTGGATATACCTATCGTTTGGTGGAGATTGCCTTCATCGATAATGAACAAGATATGGCGATTTTTGAAAAGAAGAAAGAGGACATTGCGAAAGGTCTTGTATCAGCTATAACAGGAGTTGAAGTCAAGACCATAGTTCCCTCGACTCCCAGTTCAACCGCTGGGAGTTCAGGAACTCCTTCAAAACCAATCTATCTTGTTGGTGATAGTCTTAGGGTGTTGCCTCATGCGACTCATTATCAGACTGGTCAGAAAATTGCCAACTGGGTCAAGGGGCGCACCTACAAAATCCTCCAAGTGAAGAATGTTCACCAGTCCAACAGTAAGAGAGCTTATCTACTTGATGGAATCAAGTCTTGGGTGCTTGAGCAGGATGTAGAAGGAACAACTAAAGGCCATAGTGAGCAGACCTATCAAGCACAGAAAGGCGATACCTATTATGGAATCGCTCGGAAGTTTGGTTTAACAGTTGATGCTCTTCTTGCGGTAAATGGCTTGAAGAAGACGGATATTTTAAGAGTTGGACAAACTCTAAAGGTCAACGCGGCTTCAAGGACAACAACCGCTATTCCAACCAGTGTTGCAAGCCGTGTGGTTGCGTCCGCTTTATCTAAGGTCGGTCAAAAGGTGACTGTTCCATCTAACCCTTATGGCGGACAGTGTGTTGCCTTGGTGGATAAGATTGTTCAAGAACTTACGGACAAGAATATGTCCTATACTAACGCCATTGATTGTTTGAAGAAAGCAAAATCAAATGGTTTTCAAGTAATCTACGATGCTTGGGGTGTGAATCCTAAAGCAGGTGATTTTTATGTCATTCAGACGGATGGTTTGGTATATGGTCACATTGGTGTCTGTGTGACGGATTCAGATGGAAAAAGTATTGATGGTGTGGAACAGAATATTGATGGATATTCTGACCATAATAAGAACGGTATCAATGACCAATTGGAAATTGGTGGCGGTGGTATCACTCGTCGTGTGAAACGTCAATGGATGGCGGATGGCTCACTCTACGATTCTACTGGAACAGTTAAACTTGGTAAAGTTGTTGGTTGGTTTAGAATTTCATAATTAAGATATAAGCCTGGTGGGAACATCAGGCTTTATTTTTTTGCCTTTTTTTCAAAAAGTGCGGAAAAATCGCTCCCAAACCTACCTAGTAAAGTAGGAGGAATATTTGTATTCCATGAACTATGGCATAAATTTATCAGGTCGAATTAGTTTGTCTGATAACTTGACTAATATCCTTTTTAGAGTGATATATAGTGTGCCATTACATAGGAAGGAGAGTAAATGTCCGTAAAGAAGATTAGAGTCAATAGACAAAAACATAGGAAGAGAGTCTGTGCCTACATTCGAGTTTCGACGACCAATGGAAGTCAGTTAGAATCGTTAGAAAATCAGAAACAGTATTTTGAAAACCTGTATTCCAATAGAGACGATATTGATTTTGTAGGTGTTTATCATGATAGAGGTATATCTGGTTCTAAGGATAATCGTCCAAATTTTCAAGCTATGATAGAAGATTGTCGTAAAGGTATGATTGATGTTATCCACACCAAGTCTATTGCCCGCTTTGCCAGAAACACGGTTACAGTTCTTGAAATTAGTCGTGAACTGAAGGCAATTGGAGTAGACATATTCTTTGAGGAACAAAACATTCATACCCTTTCAAGTGAAGGGGAAGTGATGCTTTCAGTATTAGCAAGTATTGCAGAGGATGAGTTAAGGAGTATGAGTGGCAATCAACGTTGGGCTTTTCAGAAGAAATTCCAACGAGGCGAGCTAGTCATTAACACCAAGCGATTCTTAGGATACGATGTTGACGAAAACGGTGAGTTGATTATCAAGCCAGAAGAAGCCTTAATAATAAGGGAAATATTTGCACTTTACCTTGCAGGAAATGGTACACATCGTATTGCCAAACAGTTAAATGAAAAGGGTGTTGCGACTGTTACAGGTGCTAAATGGCATGACACCACAATCCGTCAAATGTTAAGCAATGAAAAATACAAAGGTTCGGTCCTACTGCAGAAGTATTTCCATGATGGTGTGAATGGTCCTAAAAAATTGAACCAAGGGGAACTTGAACAATACTTGATAGAAGATAATCATGAAGCTATTATTTCAAAAGAAGATTGGCAAAGAGTCCAAGATAAGCTAAATAGTAGAAGATGGCAAAAAGGTAGAAACAAAACCTATAAATTTACTGGGTTGTTAAAGTGTCAGCATTGTGGTTCGACATTAAAGAGACAAGTTTCTTACAAGAAAAAAATTGTTTGGTGCTGTTCCAAATACATAAAAGAGGGAAAAGTAGCCTGTCAGGGAATGCGAGTGCCAGAAGTAGATATTTCAAATTGGGAGATAAACTCACCAGTTACAGTAATAGAAGGAGATAGAGATGGGGAAGAGTATTACAGTTATTCCGGCCAAGAAAGTGCAGACCAGCGTTCTTCATCAGGTCAGGAAGAAAATCAAGGTAGCCGCATATTGTCGAGTGTCCACCGACCAAGAAGAACAGCTATCAAGTTATGAAAACCAAGTAAATTATTACCGAGAGTTCATCTCTAAACACGAGGACTATGAGTTAGTTGACATCTATGCGGATGAGGGCATTTCAGCAACCAATACCAAAAAACGTGATGCCTTTAACCGCTTGATACAAGATTGTAGGGCAGGTAAGGTGGATAGGATTTTGGTCAAGTCGATCAGTCGGTTTGCCAGAAACACCCTTGATTGTATCAAGTATGTCCGAGAGCTGAAAGAACTGGGTGTTGGCGTGACTTTTGAGAAGGAGAATATTGACAGCCTAGATTCCAAAGGTGAGGTTCTTCTAACAATCCTTTCTTCCTTGGCACAGGATGAGTCACGTTCCATTTCAGAGAATGCGACATGGGGAATTCGTAAGAAGTTTGAACGTGGTGAGGTGCGCGTGAATACTACTAAGTTCATGGGGTATGACAAGGATGATAATGGTAGGCTTATCATTAACCCTCAGCAAGCTGAAACAGTTAAATTCATTTACGAGAAATTCTTAGATGGGTATAGTCCTGAGTCCATAGCTAAGTATTTGAATGACAATGAAATATCTGGTTGGACTGGGAAGGCAAATTGGTATCCAAGTGCTATACAGAAAATGCTTCAAAATGAAAAGTACAAGGGTGATGCCTTATTGCAGAAGACCTTTACCGTTGATTTTTTGACTAAGAAACGAGTTCAAAATGACGGTCAGGTTGACCAGTACTATGTAGAAAATAGCCATGAAGCTATTATTGACAAAGACATTTGGGAATTAGTACAGTTGGAATTGGCAAGGAGGAAAGCCTACCGAGAGGAGCATCAGCTCAAGTCCTATATCATGCAAAATGACGATAACCCTTTTACAACTAAGGTGTTCTGTAAAGAATGTGGTTCAGCCTTTGGTCGAAAGAACTGGACCACCAGTCGAGGTAAACGCAAGGTTTGGCAATGTAACAATCGATATAGGGTCAAAGGACAGATTGGCTGTCAGAATAACCATATTGATGAAGAAACGTTAGAGAAAGCCGTAGTAATGGCTGTAGAACTATTGAGTGAGAACGTGGATCTGTTGCAAGGGAAGTGGAATAAGATTATAGAAGAAAATCGTCCGCTAGAAAAGCATTATAGTACAAAGTTGGCTGATATAATAAACAAGCCATCCTGGGAATTCGATTCGTATGAGATGTGTCAGGCATTGGATAGTATTACAATTGTGGAGGATGGACAGATAACTGTCAGATTTTTAGAAGGAACTGAGGTAGACTTGTAACTAGGCTATTACTCTAGTTAATGTTTGCAATTAGACATATATGCATCATACGAGATTTCCAATGGCTCATATTTTTGTTGGATTCTTTTTTCATTATAATATTTGATGTAATTTTCTACAATTTGAATTACAATATATTTCTGAAACAACACAATACAAATATTGACATGCAATTATTAATTGGTGGATTTTAAGTTGACATCTACAAAGTTTAATGTTAAAATTCATTCAAAAATATATTTGAATGAGGTGTTTTATGATTCAAAATGTTGTTACTTCAATAATCCTGTATTCTGGGACAGCCGTAGACTTACTTATCATCCTAATGTTATTTTTTGCCAAAAGAAAAAGCAGAAAAGACATCATTAACATCTATTTAGGACAATTTCTAGGCTCTGTTAGTCTAATATTGCTAAGTTTGCTTTTTGCATTTGTCTTAGATTATATTCCTAGTAAAGAGATTTTAGGTTTGCTCGGTTTGATTCCAATTTTCCTAGGCCTCAAAGTTTTGCTTTTAGGAGATTCTGATGGAGAAGCTATTGCCAAAGAAGGTTTGAGCAAAGATAATAAAAACCTGATTTTTCTAGTCGCTATGATTACTTTTGCAAGTTGTGGTGCTGACAATATTGGTGTCTTTGTCCCATATTTTACTACCTTAAATTTAGCGAATTTGATAGTGGCTTTACTGACCTTTCTAGTCATGATTTATCTCTTGGTTTTTTCTGCCCAAAAATTGTCACAAGTCCCTTCTGTTGGAGAAACTTTGGAAAAATATAGCAGATGGTTTATTGCTGTTGTCTATTTAGGATTGGGGATGTATATCCTGATTGAAAACAACAGCTTTGACATGCTATGGGCTGTGTTAGGCTAGGAGAAAAAACTTATGAAAAAAGATAGTATCTGTCAAGTGGATGTTATAAATCAACAAAATGTTACAACCGCAACGAACTACCTTGAAAAGGAAAAAGTCCAAAAATCACTTCGCATTTTATCAAAATTTACCGATAATAAACAGATAAATATCATCTTTTATCTCCTTGCCGTCGAAGAACTCTGTGTCTGCGATATAGCCTGTTTATTAAATCTCAGTATGGCATCTGCCTCCCACCATCTTCGTAAGCTAGCCAATCAAAACATCTTGGACACTAGAAGAGAGGGGAAAATTATATATTATTTTATAAAAGATGAGGAAATCAGAGATTTTTTTAATCAACTAGGATAACAACTATTTTTACTACTTTTCCATGATTATAGGGAGATTATATATGAAATTTTTGATGAAATTACTCACAAGAAATACCTACTCGTATCAAATGTTTAAGAAAAAAGTATAATTTAAAGCAAAGCGACCTACGATTATATCAGCGTTTACAGACATTCAAGAGAAATCTCTTGGATGTCTTTTTTGGGCTAAAGCAAGGCTATGATTAGCCTTGGCAAATTTGCCTAACAGCTCCAAACCTGTCGTCAAATGAAATCGATGACTTATCAGAATGAGTTATTATGCTCTTATCCCCTATGCATGGATTTGAACTACCATTCCAGTTTACTTTTCCATATTATGATATTGTAGTAGCTATTTTATCTACTATATTAATTATTTATGGTGGACGTCCATTGTTGCATAGATTGACAGTCAATAAATCCTTTCTTTCTGATTATAAATTTACAATAAAAAAAAGAAGTCAAATAGTTTTTGATGTTGATGTAAAAAGCTTTCTGACCGCAAAATTCCGTTTATTTGTAACCTTCTTCCTACTCTCTATTTTACTTTTCTGACAGAAAAGATTATAATAAGGAGTGTTTTTTTTCGGAGGTTTTTATGTCATTTCTATCAAAAAATTGGGCAGGACTGTTAGCCTGTCTTATTATATCTATCATCTCTTGGGTTTTAGGAGGCTTTCTGCCCGTTGTGGGAGCACCTGTTTTCGCCATTTTTATCGGAATGATTCTCCATCCCTTTCTCACTTCCTATAAACAACTGGATGCCGGCTTGACTTATAGCTCCAAAAAATTGCTTCAGTATGCTGTTATCTTGCTTGGATTTGGACTCAATATCTCTCAAGTTTTCGCAGTTGGAAAATCTTCCCTTCCTGTCATACTTTCGACCATTTCTATCGCTTTAATTATTGCTTTCTTTTTCCAACGATTTTTTAATCTGGATACAAAGCTAGCTACCCTGGTTGGTGTAGGTTCTTCTATCTGTGGCGGTTCTGCCATTGCAGCGACTGCTCCTGTTATTCACGCCAAGGAAAAAGAAGTAGCCCAAGCTATCTCTGTTATCTTTTTCTTCAATGTCTTGGCAGCTCTTATCTTTCCAACTCTAGGTTCTTGGCTCCATCTCTCCAACGAAGGTTTTGCTCTCTTTGCGGGTACTGCGGTCAACGATACTTCCTCTGTAACAGCCACAGCTAGCGCTTGGGATAGTCTTTACAATAGCAACACTCTTGAATCTGCCACTATTGTCAAACTGACACGCACCCTGGCTATTATCCCTATCACTCTCTTCCTCTCCTATTGGCAAAGCCGTCAACAAGGCAACAACCAAGGGGTAAAGCTTAAAAAAGTCTTCCCCGTTTTCATCCTCTACTTTATCCTAGCTTCTCTGCTAACTACTCTTCTCACATCTTTCGGTGTCAGCAATAGCTTCTTTTCACCTCTCAAAGAGCTCTCCAAATTCCTCATCATCATGGCTATGAGTGCTATTGGTCTCAAAACAAACCTCATTGCTATGATCAAATCCAGTGGAAAATCCATTCTTCTTGGAGCCCTTTGCTGGATTGCTATCATCCTGACTAGTCTTGGCATGCAATTACTCATCGGTATTTACTAAGAAGGCTCTGTCACAACAAATGGTTGATTTTTGACGAGAAATGACGAGAAATAGCGTATAATAATAGTAAGAAACAGTACCACCGAAGGAGGTAATTGGATATGCCTACTATCAAAGACGCATTAGATATTATCGGTAAGTTGACTGTCGCAGAGCAGGAAAGCCTTAAAACAATGCTTTTAAGTCCTGCCTTTGTAAAGTCTTTGAATATTGAAGATTTCGTAGCAAAGGAACGCTTTGCAAATGGTCGTGTATGCCCTCTTTGTGGCTATATCCATGTGGTTCGCAATGGTCATCGTAAAGATGGCACACAGCGATATGTATGTAAGGATTGTGGCAAGTCCTTCGTGATTGCTACGAACTCCATTGTGTCTGGTACAAGAAAAGACTTGTCCGTGTGGGAGCAGTACATTGATTGTATGATGAATGGCTTATCCATTCGTAAGACTGCTGTTGCTTGTGGGATTCACAGAAACACCGCATTCCTTTGGAGACACAAGATTTTGGATGCACTTCAGAATATGGCAGACGATGTTACCCTTGACGGCATTATTGAGGCTGACGAAACTTTTTTCGCCATCTCGTACAAGGGCAATCATAGCAAGAGTAAGACATTTGCTATGCCACGCAAGGCTCATAAGCGTGGTCATTCTACACATATCAGAGGCTTGTCCCAAGAAAAGGTATGTGTTCCTTGTGCGGTTAATAGGAATGGCTTGTCTATCTCCAAGATTACGAATACTGGTAGAGTTTCTACAAGAGATTTACATCATATTTATGATGGTAGGATTAAGACCAATTCCACTCTTGTTACGGACAAGATGAACTCCTATGTGAGATTTACAAATGCCAATGGCATTGACCTTGTGCAGTTAAAGACTGGCAAAGCCAAGAAAGGCATTTATAATATCCAACATATCAATAGCTACCATAGCCAGCTAAAGAGGTTTATGCGTGGCTTTAACGGTGTTTCTACCAAGTATCTGAACAACTATCTTGTGTGGAATAACCTTGTAAATTACGCCAAAGAAAGCGACATGGAGAAAAGGAACATCTTCTTAACTTTTGTTTTGGCAACATTGAAAACTGCTAAATGCAGAGATTTATCAAACAGACCAGCAGTTCCTCTGGTCGCCTAATTAGAATTTGTGGAGATGATAAGATGGTCAATATAACAGATGTAAAACAGATTCTTCAATTTGCAATAGATGCGGAGATTAAAGTCTTTCTTGATGGTGGCTGGGGTGTAGATGCTCTTCTTGGATATCAGTCAAGAGCCCATAATGATATTGACATTTTTGTAGAAAAGAACGATTATCAGAACTTTATAGAAATAATGAAAGCTAATGGCTTTTATGAGATTAAGATGGAATATACAACATTGAACCATACTGTATGGGAAGATTTGAAAAACAGAATTATTGATTTGCATTGTTTTGAATATACGGACGAAGGTGAAATTCTTTATGATGGGGATTGTTTTCCGGTAGAAACTTTTTCGGGTAAAGGAAGAATTGAGGAAATAGAGGTTTCCTGTATTGAACCATATAGTCAAGTAATGTTCCATCTGGGATACGAGTTTGATGAAAATGATGCACATGATGTGAAGTTATTGTGTGAGACATTTCATATCGAAATTCCAAATGAGTATAGATAACTGCAAATAACAGTTTGTAGGGGAGTTCTGATACTCCCCTATAAAAATGGCTATTTATCAACTGTTTGTTGTGACATAGCCACTAAGAAAAAAGGGAGCCTAAAAGCTACCTCAGAACGTAGACAAACGTCATTTTTGGCGTTTGTCTTTTTGTATGTTCAAAGATATTTTATTCAATAATAGTCAAAATGTCGAAATTTGTTTTGGAGTTTCAGTTCTTTTGAAGTCAAAGCATCAATCTGATTATTTTTGGGATCGAATGTCACTGGAAGAACAAGAGAGTTATGTAGAGTATCCAATATACCATCTTTATAAAATGTTGTAGTCAATATCAGTTGTAAGTATTGACGTTTATTAACATTTATTAACGTTTATAGAATAATTATAGGTTACAATTTAGTGAGCTATTCCGTTCCACAGTATAAATCCAAAATCTCTTTTAATCCCTTTCGTCTATTAGTATAGAAGAAAGCTCTCATCACACGTCGAGGTAGTTGGTTTGCTGGTGAAAGGTTAGAAAGGGTGAAGTATGAAAAATTCGATGAGTAAGATTCCTAGTGGTGTCATTGTTGATACGACATTATCATATTTTTTGATCGGGCGATTGATGTTTGAGGAAGAAGGTTACATGGCCTATGTGATTTCGGAATGGATGCATATTGACCCTTCTGATGTTTAAATGGTGTTCCAAATTACCAAAGACGATTATGAACAGTTTTTGGAGATGAGGCGGCAGCAGTTGACTCCAAGTGTGTCAGAATTAAAAGCGTCTGAGAGGAATTTCCTTTGTGGCGAGACGATTTATTGTGTGAGAAATCGCTGCACGATAGAAGATGTTGACTTAGCTCTGGCAGAAAAAATTTTGGACTAAAATAGACTACTAGCCTTGGAGACAAGGCTTTTTAGCTTGGGGTGGGGGAGTATCAGAGTGATTACCTCAGTTGAGGTAGCTGAGATGCTGGATATGTTAGAGATAATTTATTTCCGTAGACGCATGTAGGGAACATAGGAGAAGGAGTATGAGGGAATAGATATCCCCCTTCTCTTAAGTTACCGATATGGTCGAGAGGGGATCAGATTATATTACTCGATGAGCTTACTTTCTTTCATAGCTGCATTCTGAAAGTTGATGCTCTGTTGTTTAACGTTATCGCTAAATTGTCGACTTGGTTCCTCCGGACATATAGTTTTCCTATTTTCTTTAGTTTAGAATATTTTATAAGATTTATCTAGTTTAGTGTAATCGATTCTCCCCTTTTTCAGATCAGATATCCTGGGTTTATTGCTGTCACTCTATATCATAAGAATAGCCCCCAAAAAGTTAGATTCTTTGTCTAACTTTTTGGAGGCTGTTGCTATTTTGTGAATGTCTGATTTTTCAGAGAAGTACGTTCATCTGAAATTAGGTATTATAAAGCTTCAATCACTTCTTCGGTGGTCAGGACTTTGTTAGCGATGTAACCAAAGTTGGTTAAAGCAGCATCGTAAGCCGCTTGCCCAGGAGCGCCAATGGCATCTTTTGCCACAATCACGTTAAAGCCTGATTCGATCAATTCACGCATGTGGGAATCTACACAGAGGTTAGCATTCATACCAGCGAGGATGATGGTGTCGATACCGTTTTTGCGCAATTGCAGAGCGAGGTCATTGCTTTCAGGACCGAAAATCTTGTGCGGGCTAGTGAGGATGGTGTCTTCATCCATGAGTTCCTTCATTTCAGGGATGATATCTGCTCCAGAACCTTCCACAACAGGGCTGTATTGGCTGTCACGCCAGAACATTTGGTTTTCAATCATCATGGTTTCGCCAGCTGCTTTGAATTGCCACTTAGTGTCATGTGGGTAGAAGTAGTGAGCAGAAATGAAGCGTTTGTAGCCTTTATTTTTAGCAACGGCAAACAAGTTGATTAAATTTTCGATGGTATTGACCTTTTCAAGAATATCTTTTGTAGCCCCAAAGCCTTTACCAGCAGGCTTTAAGAACTCTACTTGTGGGTCAGTAATCACGATAGCAACATTTTTGGGGTTAAACATAAAAGCACCTCTTTAATTATGATTCATAGTACCTACCGTTCGGTACAGAATATAGCTTACCATCTCAACGATAGTTTGGCAAGCCTTTTGTTCAAAAACATGCTATAATTTTAGAAAAGGAGTAGGAAATCAGTCATGACAACACGAGAACACATTTTAGACAAGGCAGGGAAGCTCATTTATCGAAAGGGTTATTTGGCGGCATCTATTAGTGATATTTTGGCAGAATCAGGGGTCGGAAAAGGGCAACTGTATCATTATTTTGCTTCTAAGAAAGCTATCGGCTTGGAAGTGGTGACTCGCTTACTTGCTCAGTGGCGGATAGAGTTGCTGGATGGTATCTTAAAACAAAGTAATCCCAGCCAAGCTCTTCTGGATATGATTGATTGGTTTTTCACCTTTCATCAGCAGCAAGAGGTCCATTATGGCTGTCCAGTGGGGAATTTAATTGTGGAACTAGCGACACAGGAAGCGGATTTCCAACTCTTACTGGAAGACTTTATTTCTGATTGGGTAGTAGGTTTAGCAACTGTTTTAGGAAAACAATCTCCAAACCTATCTGATAAGGAGAGAACAGATTTAGCTTTGTCTATGATTTCTAGTCTTCAAGGTGGTGCTGTTCTCGTCAAACTCCAGCAGGATATGCATAGTTTGGAAGCTGTTCGCCAAGGTTTGATTCAGCAGTTTATCTTAATCTAGATAAGTGTCACTGTTCTTGGAAAAATGGAGTAAGTGCTATATTGTCTGCTATAATAGAAAGAACTAGCTGGATATCAAGAGTAATAAACTTCTAGATTGATAGCGGTATATGGTTTAAATTATTGATTTATCGTAGTTTTTGTCATTGTTACGAATAATTTTATAGAACAAGGAGGGAAAAATGGTTGAAGAAGTGAAATAGTCCGGTGGACTATTTCAGCCTGAGCCTAAAAATAAGAGAGCGATGGATTGAACGATTGAAGGGTTTTGGCTGTTGCTTGATTTCACGTGTTGTAATTTAAAAATAAGAGAGCGATGGATTGAACGATTGAAGGAGCAGAGGGCAACTCTGCTGATGGGAGGATTATTATAGCGTTGACAGGTATGTTTGCCAGTCAAGTTTTTGCGAAACCTAGCCTGACGAATGATTTTCCAGAGATTGAACAGGTTGAGGAGAAAGATGTCAAGAGTGACAGTATTGAGAAAGAAAGCTCAGAGTCTATCATGATTACAGTGGATGTCAAAGGGGTTGCTGTTAAGGAAGGGCTTTATGAACTACCGTCTGATAGCCGTGTGAATGATGCTATTATGAAGGCAGGAGGGTTGACGGATCTGGCGGATAAAAAGTCTGTAAATTTAGCACAAAAACTGGCAGATGAATCAGTGATTTACGTAGCTGGTCAAGGAGAAAATGTTTCAGTCGTCGCAACAGGGTCAGAAACATCCTCTACTCAAAAAATCAATCTGAATACCGCTGATGAGGCTCAGCTGCAAACCATCACAGATATCGGAGCTAAAAAAGCCCAGGACATCATCACTCACCGTGAAACGGTAGGTCGTTTTTCGAGTGTAGATAACCTCAAGCAGGTTGCAGGTATTGGTCAAAAAACCATCGACAAGATCCGCTCGGAGATTACAGTTGATTAAGCGATTCCCATTGCCACCCCTTCAGTAGGCTTATCTGAGTTTACTAGCTTATTTTACCGTTTATCGCTTTCACTGGGCGCTTGTAGACATCATATTGTTTAGTTTTTGGCGTTTGTGGAAAAATGGCAGAGCTATTTTTCTAAGAACCCTTCTTATCTTGAGCATTCTTACAGGCGTGTTTGCTTATCGTCACCATCAAGCAGAGCGTGCAGACAATACGGCGCCAGAAAAGCTAACCAGTTTAGCGCTCATACCAGACAGCCTACAAATCAACGGTGATCAGTTATCTTTTCGAGGGGAATCCGATGGACGAGTTTATCAGGTCTTCTATCAGCTAAAGCCCCAGACAGATCAAGAATTTTTCAAAACCTTGACTCAGCCTGTTCGCTTGACGGGCAGTTTTGAGCTATCAGAGGCTGAGGGTCAACGAAATTTTAAGGGCTTTGACTATCATTCTTATCTTGAGACATAAGGAATCTATCAGGTTGCTAAAGTTACATCTGTAGAAGAGGTTTCTCTACGATCTTTATCAGGTCTGGGTGATTATCTACGTTTGTTGAGATGACAGGTGTTGGTTTATATCTATGGTCATTTCCCTGAGCCCATGACGCATTACATGACTGGTCTTTTATTCGGTCATTTGGATAAATCATTTGATGACATGACAGAGCTTTATTCTAACCTTGGGATTATTCATTTACTTGCCTTGTCAGGGATGCAGGTGGATTTTTTCCTCGGCTGGTTTAGAAAAATCTTATTAAGATTATTTATATAAGAAAGTAAGCTTTACT
>NZ_JBLOJT010000020.1:0-23016 GCF_047785745.1 Streptococcus pluranimalium
TGTGGCAAGTAGCGATTGTTTTGTGATATACTAGTTATGAGAAGATTCCTTTTTGATGGGTGTGTAGTACTCTTATCTGACAAGGTTTCTTCTTTTTTTCTTGTAGGTCTCACATCTATTGTAACGCTACAAAAGACCAAGAAGACACGGTGAATAGCCGTGTTTTTTTGATGATTTTATGGTAGAATAATACAGATACCATGGTTTGTTGCAAAGTTGAGTTTGACGGATTTTCAGTTAGATTGAGCTTTGTAAAAAACAAGGTATCTAACGTTTTATTAAAAGAGGTAAATACATGGGTAAACAGGTTTTTGAAACAACATTTGCTGGAAAACCTTTGGTGGTTGAAATTGGTCAAGTTGCCAAACAAGCCAACGGTGCTACAGTTGTTCGTTATGGGGATTCAACGGTCTTAACAGCTGCTGTTATGTCTAAGAAAATGGCTTCTGGTGACTTTTTCCCGCTTCAAGTTAACTACGAAGAAAAGATGTACGCTGCGGGCAAATTTCCAGGTGGATTCAATAAGCGTGAAGGCCGTCCATCAACGGATGCAACCTTAACAGCGCGTCTCATTGACCGCCCTATTCGTCCGATGTTTGCAGAAGGCTTCCGTAACGAAGTTCAAGTGATTAACACCGTTCTTTCTTATGATGCAAATGCTAGTGCTCCAATGGCTGCTATGTTTGGTTCCTCATTGGCACTTGCTATTTCGGATATTCCATTCAAACGCCCTATTGCAGGGGTTCAAGTGGCTTATGTCAATGGCGAATTCATCATCAATCCTGATAAGGCGCAAAAAGAAGTTTCTGCCCTTGAGTTGACTGTTGCGGGTACCAAAGAAGCTATCAACATGGTTGAATCTGGTGCTAAAGAATTATCAGAAGATATTATGTTGGAAGCTCTCTTGAAAGGTCATCAAGCTATCCAAGAATTGATTGCCTTCCAAGAAGAAATTGTCGCAGCTGTTGGTAAAGAAAAAGCAGATGTGGAACTATTACAAGTTGATTCAGAGCTCTTCAAAGAAATTAATGAAAAATACTATGATGATTTGGCGCGTGCGGTTCAAGTCGAAGAAAAATTAGCTCGTCAAGATGCAACACATGAAGTCCGTGAACAAGTCTTTGGTGAATACACGGCTCGTTATGCGGAGGACCCAGATTTCGAACGTATCTATCGTGATGTGACTGAAATCTTGGAGCAAATGGAGCACGCTGAAGTTCGCCGTCTCATTACAGAAGACAAGGTTCGTCCTGACGGTCGTCGTGTGGATGAGATTCGTCCTTTAGACGCAGAAATTGACTTCTTACCTAAGGTTCACGGTTCAGGTCTCTTTACACGTGGACAGACACAAGCCCTCTCAGTCTTAACGCTTGCACCAATGGGGGAAACCCAAATTGTTGATGGCTTGGATCCAGAGTACAAAAAACGTTTCCTACACCACTATAATTTCCCACAATACTCTGTTGGGGAAACTGGTCGTTATGGAGCTGCTGGCCGTCGTGAGATTGGTCACGGTGCCCTTGGTGAACGTGCTTTGGAACAAGTTCTTCCAAGCTTAGAAGAATTCCCATACGCCATCCGTTTGGTAGCAGAAGTTTTAGAATCAAACGGTTCGTCTTCTCAAGCCTCAATAACGGCTGGTACGCTTGCCCTTATGGCTGGTGGTGTCCCAATTAAAGCACCTGTTGCAGGGATTGCAATGGGACTTATCTCAGATGGGACAAACTATACTGTTCTCACAGATATCCAAGGTTTGGAAGACCACTTTGGTGACATGGACTTTAAGGTTGCCGGTACTCGAGACGGTATTACAGCCCTTCAAATGGATATCAAGATTGAAGGGATTACCCCACAAATTCTTAAAGAAGCCTTGGCACAAGCTAAAAAAGCTCGCTTTGAAATCCTTGATGTGATTGAAGGAGCTATTGCTGCACCACGCCCACACTTGGCGCCAACAGCACCTAAGATTGACACCATCAAAATTGATGTGGATAAAATTAAGATTGTCATTGGTAAAGGTGGTGAAACCATTGATAAGATTATCGCTGAGACAGGTGTCAAAATTGATATCGATGAAGAAGGCAATGTGTCTATCTACTCTTCAGACCAAGAGGCTATCGATAAAGCTAAGGCAATCATTTCAGGTCTAGTACGTGAAGCTAAGGTTGGTGAAATTTACCACGCTAAAGTCGTTCGTATTGAAAAATTTGGCGCCTTTGTCAACCTTTTTGACAAGACTGATGCCCTCGTTCACATTTCAGAAATTGCTTGGACACGGACAAATCGTGTTGAAGATGTTCTTGAGGTTGGTGAAGAAGTAGATGTCAAAATTATTAAAGTTGATGACAAAGGTCGTGTTGATGCGTCTATGAAAGCCTTAGTGCCACGCCCGAAACCCGTTGAAAAACCTGAAGAAAAGCCTTCAGATAAAAAGGAAAATTAATCATGGAAAGATTTAACATTGAGTTGGGTCTAGCCCTTCGTCAATTCATCGCAGAACCGGATAATTTTCTGCGAAGCATTGCTCTGGTCAATAGTATGCATATGTATCCTATTCTTGCCAGTTCAGAACCCTATGCGATTGCCATTGATGGGCAAAAATTAACACCAGTATTTACTAGTACAGAAGATCTTGAAGTCTTCTGTCATGAGCATCCATCAGCATCAGGGCAAGACTGGATTGAACGCTCTGCCCTAGATGTGCTTGAAGAAGCTATTATGCATCAGTTAACAGGTTTGATTTTTAATGTCAAACGTTCAGGAGATTTCAGCAATTCAACCATTTTCCAATCGAGTGAAATGATTCAGTTTGTTAATACTTTTACGCAACTAATCAATGACATCATGAGCGATGAAAATCAGGCCGCTGACTTGTTAGAGAAAGTTTATTTGGTACCAGTTTTTATCTATCCAAAAGAGGATGGCAGCCATGAGCGTCGTTTTCCAACCTTGGCAAACGAGTTGGAGCAGAGTTTTGTTCCTGTCTTTTCAAGTTTGCCACATTTTGCAGACTGGTATAACAACGAGGAGTTTGGCTTGCCTTTTAGAGAAATGGATGGCTCGGTCTTCGTTTGGAAATTAGAAGAGATTCTTCAGAAAGATAGTAAAGAAGCTGGAGATACTTTAGGTGTTGTGGTCAATCCTTTGGCAGCACAACAGGCTATTGTTGAGTGGTCTGGAATCAATCAGTAAGAACGAGATGAAAACAGCTAAATTGATAAAGATTTAGGATGAGAAAAAGGAAAAGGAGGACTGGTATGGGCTGGTGGCGAAAATCAATCGATATTGTAAAAGAATTAGATCCGGCGGCCCGTACGTCTTTGGAAGTTGTCCTTACTTATCCAGGGATTAAGGCGCTGGCTGCGCACCGTATTTCTCATTATTTATGGCAACATGGTTTTAAATTAATCGCTCGGATGCACAGTCAGTTTTGGCGTTTTTGGACCAATATTGAAATTCATCCGGGAGCAGAAATTGCAGCGGGTGTCTTCATCGACCACGGTGCGGGCTTGGTTATTGGAGAAACGGCCATTGTCGAAGAAGGAGTCATGCTCTATCATGGGGTGACCTTGGGTGGTACTGGTAAGGATATTGGTAAGCGTCATCCAACGGTACGTCGAGGTGCCTTGGTATCTGCTCATTCTCAGGTTATTGGCCCTGTTGAAATAGGTGTAAACGCCAAGGTTGGTGCTGGAGCAGTTGTAGTCTCAGATGTACCACCAGATGTTACCGTTGTAGGTGTTCCTGCCAAGGTTGTCCGGGTTCATGGTAAGAAGGATGAGCTGGTCAATCATGCGGTTGAAGAAGACCGAAGGAGTCATTACTATGCTTCTAAATTGGAAGAGGCAAAAGATAGGAGTCACCAATCGTCACATCTCTAAGTGAAAAAAATAATTTCAAACTAATAGTAGATTATTTGGAGGATTGATGAAAATATTTTTGAAAGTAAATGGCTTATTTTTGTTGTGTGGTATCATTCTGATCGTTTTATTATTACAAGTTTTGATGAGAGAAACACCTGAGAAGGGAGATTGGTATCTTATTACGGTCTCTTTATTAGGGATCTTATCTAGCATAGTGATCATCTACCGTAGAAGCTTTTTAGATAAAAAAGACAAAAAGAAATAAGTGATGACGTTTAACGTTACTACAATTCGAAGTTTACGAGATTTGTCTTATCTGGAAGAATCCAAGGATAGAAGTCACTAATTGTCTTATTGATAGAAAAATCCCTGAAATTGTTTGGTTGGTTTTAGGGATTTTGTTATACTATAACAAATGTGAAAGGATAAGGTGTCATAGCATTCTTCGGGCTATTGTTTTTCCAATGATGAACTTTCACCCTAGGTGTTTGCTTATGCTTCTTGAAGAATTTGAGCCTGGACGTGCCGTTATTGAGCCTGAAAGCCTATCTCTGGAATCAGGGACAGCAGATTTCATGGTTCGTGAAGTATGTGATATATTGATTTATTGATTTATTCCTTTAATGGAGAAATTGTTGATACCATCCGTCAACATTCAGATGTTTATGAAGGTGGCTTTATTAAGAGTTTGAATGGTAAACACCCCTGGTATATCTATGAAGAGGATGGTCTCAAAGTAGCTGTTATGCTGGCTTGCATTGGAGCCCCCATGGCAGTAGGGAATCTTGAAGAATTAAAGGTTGTCGGTTTTCGGCAGTTTATCGTTTTAGGCTCCTGTGGCGTACTGGATAAAAACATGGCAACAGATAAGATTATCCTGCCTCAGACAGCACTTCTTGATGAAGGGACTAGCTATCATTATGCTCCAGCTAGTGATGAGATTTCTTATGATGTGCGGTAATTGGTCAAAATGGAAACTTTCTTGTGGCAAGCAGGTATTGACTGTAAGAGAACTAAAACGTGGACAACGGATGTTTTTTTTGTGAAACAGCTGATAAGGTCAAACGTCGTATGGTTGCGGGTGCTGAAGTTGTTGGTATAGAAGCTGCCTCTATCATGGCTTGGGCTCAGTATCGTAAGGTGGATGTTTATCAGTTCTTCTATACAGCAGACTATGTCGACCATCTTAATGATGAGTGGGACCAGCGTCATGCGGAAAGAATCACAGATGTTATGGTGTTTTTCGATGTCGCTATGACGATTGCTAGAGAATTGTAAAGGAGAACTAGTCTTTCTGTTTGAGTCTAGTTTTGTGGTATAATAAAATGGTCTAGTAGCCTGCTTTATCCTATATTTGTTGACAAAAAGAGAATGAGTTCTGATTTTAGACCTAACGATGAGTGAGTAAAAATTAGGGCTGAGATAGTGTTTTCTGAGATGATAGATTATAAAGGTTGAAAATGATAGAAAAAATTCTTATGCGTCTACAAATACTACAAGTGATTTCAATTTTTTGTTTAGGACTTGTTAGCATAGCTGTTGTAGTTGCTCTTGTTAAACAGAATTGGTGGTCAGCTATTCTGGGGCTGATAGCGGTAGCGATAATGATTGTTGTCTATATCATCAACCAACAGTCCTTGAAAGAACTGAAATATCAGATGACTAAATAGGCAACGCTTAGAAACGATGATGAAAGAGAATAACTATGATTAAAATTTATGATACGATGACTCGCAGTCTTCGTGACTTTGTACCTTTGCAAGAAGGTAAGGTCAAGATGTATGTCTGTGGTCCAACGGTTTATAACTATATCCATATCGGAAATGCCCGTTCAACAGTAGCTTTTGATACCATTCGTCGTTATTTTGAATACCGTGGTTATACCGTTGACTACATTTCTAACTTTACAGATGTGGATGATAAAATCATCAAGGCTGCTAACGAAGCGGGGATTTCAACCAAAGAGCTTTCAGACAAGTTTATCGCAGCTTTCATGGAAGATACAGCTAAATTGGGCGTCAAACCAGCCACTAAAAACCCTCGCGTCATCAACTATATGGACCAGATTATTGCCTTTGTGGAAACACTTGTGGAAAAAGGATTTGCCTACGAGTCACAAGGGGATGTCTACTTCCGTGTGGAAAAATCGGAGAACTATGCCAAATTAGCCAATAAAACCCTCGCTGATTTGGAAATTGGAGCTTCAGGTCGTACGGATGAGGAAACAGCTCGTAAGGAAAATCCTATCGACTTTGCTCTCTGGAAATCTGCCAAAGATGGAGAGGTTTCGTGGGATAGTCCTTGGGGTTCTGGCCGTCCAGGTTGGCATATCGAGTGTTCGGTGATGGCGACGGAAATCCTCGGTGATACCATTGATATCCACGGTGGTGGCGCTGACTTAGAATTCCCCCACCATACCAATGAGATTGCCCAGTCTGAAGCTAAAACAGGGCATACTTTTGCCAACTACTGGATGCACAATGGTTTTGTCAATGTGGATAACGAAAAAATGTCCAAGTCACTAGGTAATTTTGTGACGGTCCATGATATGTTAGAAACAGTTGATGGTCAAGTTCTCCGTTTCTTCTTGGCAACTCAGCAGTATCGTAAGCCTGTCAACTTTACTGAAAAGGCCATTCATGATGCTGAAATCAATCTCAAGTATTTGAAAAATGCTTATCAACAACCCATTCAAGAAACTGTGGATAGTGATGACTTTGACAGTTTCAAATCACAGTTTGTAGCGGCTATGGATGATGATTTCAACACGGCTAATGGGATTACAGTTCTTTTTGATTTAGCAAAATGGATTAATTCTGGTCATTATACTGCTATAATCAAGGAAGAATTTGCGTCTATGTTGGCAGTCTTTGGGATTGTTTTTCAAGATCAAGAAGAGGTACTTGATACGGCTATCGAAGCTTTGATCGAAGAACGCCAGGAAGCGCGTGCTAATAAAGACTTTGCACGAGCAGATGCTATTCGTGATCAGTTGGCTGAGCAAGGGATCAAACTGCTCGATACCAAAGATGGAGTGAGGTGGACACGTGACTGATAAGAGTCAAGTAGATGTGAATCTCATCAATGGTATTGCTCTTGCATTTGAAGGTGATGCGGTTTACTCCTATTATATTCGTCGCCATCTGATTTTTACAGGTCAGACTAAGCCTAATCAGCTGCACCGCTTAGCTACTAAATATGTGTCAGCTAGGGCACAGGCAAGCCTTATCACAGCCATGTTAGAAGCGCAGCTTTTGACCGAAAAAGAGGAAGATATCTATCGTCGGGGGCGCAATACCAACAGTCATACCAAAGCTAAAAATGCGGATATTGTGACTTATCGCATGTCGACTGGTTTTGAGGCTGTTATGGGGTATTTGGATATGACTGGTCAAACGGAGCGCTTAGAAGAGCTAGTCACCTGGTGTATTGATTGGGTAGAACAAGAAGCTAAATAAATGTAAAGTCAGGTTTCCTGGCTTTTTTTCGTATGTTCAATCTAGGGTGAGTTGTTTGGTCTGACAGCTGCTCTAAAAAATGATATAATTTGATTATCAAATTATTTAGAGAGAGTAATCATGTCCTATTTCAATCGTTTTATGCTAGCTAATAAAGCCTATGTCTCTCTGCACGGGACGGAGCATTTGCCTATCAAACCCAAAACCAAGGTTGCTATTGTGACTTGCATGGATTCACGCTTGCATGTCGCTCCAGCACTTGGGTTGGCTTTGGGCGATGCCCACATTCTCCGTAATGCAGGTGGACGTGTGACGGATGATATGATTCGCTCTCTTGTTATTTCTCAGCAGCAGCTTGGGACAAGAGAAATCGTAGTGCTCCACCATACTGATTGTGGTGCGCAGACTTTTACCAATCCAGAATTTCATGAGCAGTTGCAGCGCGATTTGGGGGTTGATGTATCAGATAAAGATTTTTTGCCCTTTACAGATATTGAAGAAAGTGTCCGTGAGGACATGCAACTGTTAAAAGATTCTCCTCTAATCCCAGAAGACGTTATTATCAACGGTGCTGTCTATGATGTGGATACTGGTCGAATGACAGAGGTGAAATGAGAGAGTTATTGAAGCTAGGTTGAGAGACCTAGTTTTTTCTGTGCTTACCAATACTGTAATGATGGTTTGGGTTCAAACTGCTGGAGACTTGTTTTACCATGTTGGAAATCATTCTCAAGACTGATGTTATCGATTTCATATCCTGTCATAATAAGGATAATGGAGGATGAAAAAATGACAGATCAACGAATGGCTTATCATATTGATAGTAACATGCAGTTTCCTCTGGTGGAAATTGCTCTAGAGGCTGGCGAATCAGTCTATTTGCAACAAGGTAGCATGGTTTACCATACACCGGGTGTTCAGTTAAATACTCGTCTGAATGGACGGGGAGAAGGCCTTGGAAGAATGTTGGGAGCCCTTGGTCGATCCATGACTTCTGGCGAATCTTTTTTCATTACCCAAGCCATTTCGACAGAAAATGATGGTAGGTTGGCTCTGGCTCCTTCCATGCCTGGACAAGTGATTGCTTTGGATTTAGGTCAAAAGCAATATCGCCTTAATGATGGTGCTTTTTTGGCTTTGGATGGCTCCGCACAATACCGTATGGAGCGACAATCAGTCGGTCGTGCCTTCTTTGGTGGACAAGGTGGTCTTTTTGTCATGACGACAGAAGGTCAGGGAACACTCCTAGCAAATACTTTTGGTTCCGTTAAAAAGTTGGAGCTGCATGGTGATAGCATTACTATTGACAATGCTCACGTTGTTGCCTGGAGTGATAGTCTGGATTATGATATTCATTTGGAAAATGGCTTTTTACAATCGATTGGTACGGGTGAGGGTGTCGTTAATACTTTCAGAGGCCACGGAGAAATCTATGTCCAAAGTCTGAATATTGAAACCTTCTCCAAAGTTATTGGAGGGCATCTCATTACTGGTGGCAAGGGAAATGGTGGCAAAATAGATAGTATTTTGGATTTGTTTTAATCAGAAATGATGGGTTGAGAGAAGTCTTTCGCCCCTTTTTGTTCTGTCGATAAGTATCTGAACAGCTTGCTAGTTAAGAGGGTCTTGTATAATATCAATTTGTTACAAAACTCCTCGCCATTTCTTTAGCTGACAAAGCCGACTTATGCTATAATAGTATAGATTGGCAAGGAAGAGTATTTGCCCAAAGCTATTGATTACAATAATACAGGAGACAGACATGTCAAACGATATTCGTGTGCGTTACGCACCTAGTCCAACGGGTCTTTTACATATCGGTAATGCCCGTACCGCACTATTCAACTACCTCTACGCTCGTCACCACGGTGGCACTTTCATTATCCGTATCGAAGATACTGACCGTAAACGTCACGTTGAAGATGGTGAACGCAGTCAGCTTGAAAACTTACGTTGGTTAGGGATGGATTGGGATGAAAGTCCTGAAACACATGACAACTACCGTCAGTCTGAACGCTTAGAGCTTTACCAAAAGTATATTCAACAATTACTTGATGAAGGCAAAGCCTATAAATCATACGTGACAGAAGAAGAATTAGCTGCGGAACGTGAACGTCAAGAAGCAGCAGGTGAAACACCTCGTTACATCAATGAATTCTTGGGGATGTCTGAAGATGAAAAAGCGGCTTATATCGCAGAACGCGAAGCAGCAGGCATCGTTCCAACTGTTCGTTTGGCAGTCAATGAGACAGCTATCTATAAATGGACAGATATGGTTAAAGGTGATATCGCCTTTGAAGGTGGCAACATCGGTGGTGACTGGGTTATCCAGAAAAAAGATGGCTTCCCAACTTACAATTTTGCTGTCGTTGTGGATGACCATGACATGCAGATTTCTCATGTTATTCGTGGTGATGACCACATCGCTAATACCCCTAAACAACTCATGGTTTATGAAGCCCTTGGTTGGGAAGCGCCAGAATTTGGTCATATGACCCTTATCATCAATTCTGAAACGGGTAAAAAACTCTCAAAACGTGATACCAATACCCTTCAATTTATCGAAGATTACCGTCGTAAAGGTTACTTACCAGAAGCTGTTTTTAACTTTATCGCTCTCCTTGGTTGGAACCCTGGTGGAGAAGATGAAATATTCTCACGTGATGAGTTGATCAAGCTCTTTGATGAAAATCGTCTCAGCAAGTCTCCAGCTGCCTTCGATCAGAAGAAATTGGATTGGATGAGCAACGACTACATCAAGAATGCAGATTTTGACAAGGTCTTTGAACTTTGCAAACCATTCCTTGAAGAAGCTGGTCGTTTGACTGATAAGGCTGAAAAATTGGTGGAACTCTATAAACCACAAATGACAGCTGCTGATGAGATTGTCCCATTGACAGACTTATTCTTCTCAGACTTCCCAGAATTAACGGATGCTGAGAAAGAAGTCATGGCTGGTGAGACAGTTCCGACAGTCCTTGAAGCCTTCAAAGCGAAATTAGAAGCTATGTCAGACGACGATTTCCAACCAGAAAATATATTCCCGCAGATTAAGGCTGTTCAAAAAGAAACGGGCATTAAAGGGAAAAATCTCTTTATGCCGATTCGTATCGCCGTTTCCGGTGAAATGCATGGTCCAGAATTGCCAAACACCATTTTCCTACTGGGACGTGAAAAATCAATTGAACATCTTAATCATATGTTACAAAGTCTTTAATAGCAGAAGAAGAGCGGGACTAACCTGACTCTTCTTTTCTATGTGTCTTGTGTATGACAGAAAACTATCATAAAGAATAACTTATTTAGAAGGAGAATGGATGGAAAGCGTTGGGTTATACATTTACTGCTTTGCTTTTTCTGTAATCTGGTTGATTTATCAAGATATCACGCAGAAAAAATTGAAAGGTGTCTATTTTCTCGTTACTCTTTTATTATCTATCGTTTTTGCCCTCTTATTTCCTTTGAATCCTTTTTTACCGCTTTTTTTAGCATTTTTTTGCTTATCTCTGCTGGTGAATGCCACAAAAACACTTTGTAGACACTTTTTTTACAGTGCTTTCCCTGTTATCTTTGTTGATCTTTTTATCAGAACGGTTACCTTTTTCATTTACCCAAAATTGTTTCAATATGCTATGGTTCAAAAGCCGTTTTCTTCGTGGGAAATAGGGTTTGCTCTACTATTAGTTTTACCGGTTAATCGGTTTTTAAAGAGGTTATTTAGGATTGATTGCCCAGCTATCTTACAAATGCCAGACAAACCTATTCAGAGCTACATTTATAGTATGAATGGCTTCTTTGTTCTGTATTATTTTGTTTATTATGGTCTCTTATTTAACGTAAAATCTAGTGTAGCTAATTATAATCAGGTAATCTTGCTGACTTTTACTATGCTTTTAATTTATATGTTGACTTTACTTAATCGACAAGCCCAGCTAAGTTATCAATTAGAAGTGGAAAAAGAGCAAAGCCAATATCTGGAAAATTTGGAACATTATAGTCAGCATCTTGAAGCTATTTATGAAAATATTCGAGCTTTTAAGCATGACTATGACAATATCTTAATTAGCTTGAAAGATTGCATTTATAATGGAAGCCTAGGAGATATCAAAACGGTATATGAAGACGTTTTAAAGAAGTCTCGTGATAACATGGAACATGATGATTATTTACTTTATCAATTAATCCCCTTGAAGGATAATAATCTTAAAATGATGTTAGTTCGTGATCTATTAGATGCCAAGAGCCAAGGGATTCATGTGTCAGCCTCTATTTGTGGGATATCAGAGAATGCTTTGAACGTTCAAAAAGATTTTATGTTAGTGATTCATCTATTTATTACGCTCGGCTAGTAAACAGGCGAAAGTTAGTCGTAACCCTTGGTTAAAGTTAAGAATCACTCAGAGCGAAATTAGTTTTGAAGTGAGTGTTTCTTATGCGACGTCAATGGAACGTTTAGAAAGCAGCTGTCTTCACTTTGCAAGTCAAACGGCGAATGAGTCTTTTGATGTCAAAGAGATGCAAACGGTGCAGGCTATTTTCCAAGCACATCCACATTGTCAGCTGCTTTTTGAAAGTGAACCTTACAAAGCTAAAGAGACCCTTATTATTGAAAAAGTAAGGGAGAGAGTCGTATGAGTATTGTAGCATTTAAAGATTTACTAGTTTATGTGATTATCTGGTATATGTACTGGTTGATTTTTTCACATACTAGCGGTATTACGATTTCTAAAAGGCGATTTGTCCCTTTGTCAATCTTATTACTAGGCGTTGTTTATCATTATCAACTTCTGGGTTATTCATTAAGTGTTTTAGTTTTCTGTGGCATCTATTACTATCATTATCCTAGAGAATCTATTTCCAAGTACCTTTTTTATAGCTTCTTCCCAGTTGTTACGGTGGATATCTTTTCGCGAATGATGGCTTTATATGTCATCTCTCCATTATTGGATTTGACGCCGGAAGCTTTAAACAATAATGCCATGCTTTTATCCATTAGTTATGGAACTGTTTTTCCTATTTATTACTTTTTGAATAAAATTTTAGATTTGGATTTTCAGAGCATCCAAAACGGAAAGACAGCTCGCAAACTATTCTTGGCTAGGATTTTTAACCTTCTGTTAGCGACTTATCACATTATGTTAGCGAGCACTACTATCATCAGAATCATAGCTCCTAAATTGGATGCTTCCTTTTTCGAACCTCTATTGACAATTGCTGGTGGTATCTGGCTGTATCGTCAACAAGTAGTGTTTATATTTGTTGTGTTTTACTTTTGGTTACTATCTGAGATTAATCATGAAGCAAAATTAGAAATGGATCGAAAGCTAAAGAAAGCACAAGCTGATAAAATCAAAGCTTTAGAAGATTATAATCAACAAATCGAATGGTTATATAATGATATTCAACAATTTAAAGATGAATTTGATAGGACCTTTGAAGAACTTCGTGTCTTGATTGATCAGGGAGATGTAAAGGCTATTAGTGATGCTTATGGTAGGATGATTGCTGGAAGGCAAGTGACTATTGATCAATCGCAGTATGAGTTAGGGCGATTGGTCAATCTTAAAGTATCCCCGATAAAGAGCATACTATCTGCTAAGATGATTGAGGCGCAAAGTCAAAATATAGAAGCTTTTTTAGAAATTCCTGATGTGATAACGGATATTTATATGGGGGCTCTAGATCTGGTTATTATTTTATCTGTCTTTTTAGACAATGCCATTGAAGCTGCAAGAGAAACGAAGAGACCTCATGTCAGTGTTGCTTTTTTTGAGAGAGAAGACAGTCAGTTATTGATTGTAGAAAATAGCATTACCAAAAATAGTGTTGATATCTCAAAAATATTTCATACCGGATATTCAACAAAAGGACCAAATAGAGGGATTGGTTTATCAAATGTTCAACGTATTTTAGAAAATTATCCGCAAGCCATGCTATCAACAAAAACAGGACAGCATAGTTTTACTCAAATCCTAGAAATGAGACAAGAATCATGAACATCTTTATTTTAGAAGATAACCTTTACCAAAAAGAACGTTTGTTAGCAACGATCAAAGATATCTTAAAAGAAGAAAATCTTCTCTGTCGCCATTTAGAAGCCTATAGCAAGGCTTCAAATTTACTTGACAATATCAAAGAAAGAGGGAGTCACCAGTTATTTTTCTTTGATATTGAGATTAAGGACGAAGCACGAAAAGGACTTGAAGTAGCTTCTGAATTGAGGCAAGTAGATCCTAATGCTGTTATTGTATTTGTCACGACGCATTCAGAATTTGCGCCAATCAGTTTTAAATATAAAGTAGCGGCCTATGACTTTATTGATAAGGCGCTGGATCCTGAAGATTTTAAAGAACAGGTGCGTGATTGTATTCTTTATACATCAAGTCTTTCAGGGGGCATTCAAAGTGAAGTGGCTTACTTTGATTACAAATCAGCTAAAGCTCAAATTAAGGTACCTTTACACGATATTCTTTATTTTGAAACCTCTCAAACAGCCCATAAACTAATCTTGAGAACTAAGACAGAACGTCTAGAATTTTATGCTAAGATCTCCGATGTTGAACAAATGAGCGATAAGTTTTACCAGTGTCATCGTTCCTTTTTGATTAATCTAGATAATATCAGTCGTGTTGATAAATCCTCTCAGCTGGTTTATTTTGATAATGGAGAAACCTGCCTAGTCTCTCGATTGAAAATGAAAACTTTACTCACAAAATGGGAAAATAACATTTCGTGAGCAAAAAACGACATTTCACGACTTATGACTAGCTAACTGAGATGACTGTGGTAAACTAGTAAGAGTAAAGGCGAGGAACTCTCTTAAACATATTGACTGTTCGATACATCTCAATAATCTCCACCCTCGCCTTCCTAATTTAATCTCCTTTCTAGTTTCAAATCTCCTATTAGTAAGCTAGAAATTGAAAACCTGCCCTTCTCGGCAGGTTTTTTGATATTTAAAGTAATTTTTGAAGTCACCAACCCCACTGAAATATGAATGACTGATGTCAGAGGAGAGAGTAATACTGATTTTAATTCAAAATCTGAATATAGAATTATGGTTCGAGTCTCCTTATCCTAGTAAATCGTCTAGATCTACACCTTGTACTTAAATGGTTTCAGATTTAGATTTTCATTGAGTATAAATCATTTTTTGATGGCAAGAGATGTTGCAAAAGAGTAGGTTTTGTGTTGTTTCATGGTTTGACTAAAGTAGGAGGCTAACTGTAGATTGCATCATCATTAAGGGGATTTTTGGAATTTAGCTACTGATAGATAGTTTTTATGGGCATTGACATGCTATCTGGATCGCTAAATCTAGGAGTATCCCTCCCATTTTATACTAATCTTATGATATAATATAGATTAGAATGGAGGTTATCATGACAGAAACGAAATTGTATATTGCTAGACACGGAAAGACTATGTTTAATACAATTGGTCGCGCTCAAGGGTGGTCGGATACTCCTTTGACTGCTTTTGGAGAAGAAGGTATCAGAGAACTCGGTATTGGTTTGAAAGAAGCTGGTATTCCTTTCAAAGCAGCTTTTTCAAGTGATTCTGGTCGTACGATGCAGACCATGGAAATTATCCTTCGTGAAACTGAAAATGAAAGCCTTCCTTATAAACGGGACAAACGCATTCGTGAATGGTGTTTTGGTAGTCTAGATGGCGGATATGATGGCGATCTGTTCCAAGGAGTTCTTCCAAGAACGGTTGCTTTTGCGGATGGTCGTTCCCTAGACGAAATGCCTTATCCAGATATTGCTCAAAGTATTGTGGAAGTTGATACTGCTAACTGGGCAGAGCCGTGGGAAGTTTTAAGTAAACGTATTTATGATGGTTTTGAAGCGATGGCAAAAGAGATTGAAGCTCAAGGTGGTGGTAATGCCATTGTTGTTAGTCACGGTATGACAATTGGTACTTTCATGTGGTTGATTGACAATACTCAAGAAAAACAACGTATTGAAAATGGTAGTATTTCAGTCGTGACTTATAAAGATGGTAAATTTAAGATTGAAACAGTAGCGGATTTGTCTTACCGTGAAAAGGGAAGAGAGATTATCGACGCGAATGAGAAGTAAGTTAGGAAAACAGTCTCTGGTCATTTTGGGATTTGCTTTTTTGGTATTGGTAGGAGTCTTATTTTGGTACAGAAGTCAAGGGATATCCCATCGATCAGCTGGAAAAACAGTCATCAAACCTGTTAAGCAAGTTTCTGAAAAAAATCATACTTCAAAGGAAAGATCACAAGCATCTAATTTACCTAAGGTATCACCGAATGATTGGGATTTAATCTTGGTTAACCGTGAACACCTGACGCCAGAGCTAAACCTCGAGTTGGAAGCAGTCGATAATATCACAGTGGATAAACGGATTGTTGAAAATGTTAGGGATTTTCTAAAGGCTGCTCAAGAAGTTGATCCGGCTTTCCATTTGATTTCTGGTTACCGAAGTGTAGCTTATCAGAAAGAATTATTCCAATCATATATAGACCAAGAGAAAGCTGCTGATCCTAGCTTGAGTGATGCAGCAGCTGAGAAGCTAGTCAAAACATACTCTCAACCGGGTGGAGCTAGTGAACACCAAACGGGATTGGCTATTGATTTAAGTACTGTGGATGCTTTAAATCAGGCAGATAAGTCTACTATGTCAGAGATTCATCAAATGGCACCTGACTATGGTTTTGTACTTCGTTTTCCTGGTGGAAAGACGAATTTCACCGGAGTGGGTTATGAAGATTGGCATTTTAGATATGTTGGTAAAGCGTCAGCGCGTTATATGACCGATCATGGTTTAACTTTAGAAGAATATATTGAGCAGTTGGAGGAGAGATAGAGTGAGACGACGGTTTAAATTTTCATTTTTTATTGGTCTTGCAATTGCTTTTATATTGATTGGTATATTACCATTAGCTTTGAATTACGGAAGCTTATCAGCGGAGAAAAAAGTCGCGACAGGCTTGGATAATGATCGCTTTATTGAAAAAATTGCTCCTGATGTGCAAGAGTTATCAACTTATTATGGGATTAGACCGTCTGTTTTGATTGCCCAAGCAGCTTATGACTCTAATTTTGGTCAGAATTTACTAGCTGCAAAGTATAATAATTTATTTGCTATCTCTGCCAAACTAGGCGAAGATAGTATCCGTTTAAGTAATATGGAACGTAACGAAGGTAATATTAGAGAGGTAGAAAGAGACTATGCTATTTACCCATCTTGGAACCATGCTTTGGAGATTTATTTAGCAGGCTTAAAAGATGGTAGCCTAGCCAATAAAAATTTATATAAGATCCTAGCAACTGCTTCTAGCATTAGTGTTGCAGCTCAAGCTTTTTACCGCTACGATTACACTAAAGATGATGATTATGCCAATCAACTTGAACGTATCATTAAAGAATATGATTTAGAAAAATATGATAAACAGATTAATTAGCGCTCTTATAAAAAGAGTGCTAATTTTTTGAGTTTTTCGCTTGACTTACGCTAGGAGAGGTGTATAATTAGAAACATAGATTAGCACTCATAGACAAAGAGTGCTAAGGCGTGAAGGGAGGCTCTATGATTACACCTAGACAAAACGATATCTTAAATCTAATCATTGATATGTTTACCCAAACGCATGAGCCTGTTGGCTCCAAAGCTTTGCAAACTGCCATAGATTCTAGTTCAGCAACCATTCGTAATGAAATGGCTAAACTGGAAAAACTTGGTTTTTTAGAAAAGGCTCACACTTCAAGTGGTCGCTTACCGAGTAAAGCTGGTTTCCAGTATTTTGTTCAAAACTCATTGGCATTAGATAGTATTGATGAGCAAGACGTTTATCAAGTCATTAAGGCTTTTGATTATGAAGCTTTTCGTCTTGAGGATATCTTTGCAACGGCCAGTCAACTGTTAGCAGATTTGACAGGTTACACATCTGTCATCTTGGATGTTGAGCCAAAGCATCAACGCTTGACCAATTTTGAGTTAGTACAGCTGTCTAATCATGACGCCTTAGCTGTCATGATGCTAGATGATTCTAAGCCAGTGACAGTTCAGTTCGCTATTCCCAAGAATTTCTTGTCCAAGGATTTGGAAACCTTGAAAAACCTGGTTAACGAACGTTTCCTTGATAAAGCAGTTTTGGATATTCACTATAAATTATTGACAGAAGTGCCACAGGTTATTCACAAGTATTTTACGATTACGGATAACATTTTGGATCTGTTTGATTATATTTTCCAAGGGCTGTTCCGTGAAACTATCCTGATTTCAGGTAAGGTCAATGCCCTAACTTATGCAGATCTGCTGACGTATCAGTTTCTGGATAATGAGGCCAAGGTTGCTATGGAAATGCGTAGTAGTTTATCTGAGAAAGAGCCGACCACTATCCAAGTGGCAGATAGTAGTGAACCCGCTCTTGCTAATCTAACCGTCATGAGACATCAGTTCTTAATTCCTTATCGAGGCTTCGCACTCTTGAGTGTGATTGGACCTGTTGAAATGGATTACCGACGTATGATTAGTCTGATTAATATAGTCAGCCGAGTTCTAGCCTTGAAGTTAGCTGACTACTATCGTTATTTAAGTGGCAATCACTACGAAGTGAATTAAAGTATAAAAAGAAGAGGTGACAAAGTGTCAGAAGATATTAAAAATGAAGAAGTCGTTGATGAAACGGTTGATAATGAAACAGTCACTGAAGAAATTGTTGACGAAGCCGTTGAGTCAGAAGAGACTCCTGAAAAATCAGAATTAGACTTAGCTAATGAACGTGCTGACGAGTTCGAAAACAAATACCTTCGTGCCCACGCAGAGATGCAAAACATCCAACGCCGTGCCAACGAAGAACGTCAAAGTTTACAGCGCTACCGTTCACAAGACTTGGCTAAAAAAATCTTGCCAAGTTTAGATAACTTGGAACGTGCCCTTGCTGTTGAAGGATTGACAGAAGATGTCAAAAAAGGACTTGAAATGACGCGCGATAGTCTCATCCAAGCTCTTAAAGAAGAAGGTGTTGAAGAAGTTGAGGTTGAAAGCTTTGACCACAACCTTCACATGGCAGTTCAAACCCTACCAGCAGATGACGATCACCCAAAAGATACCATTGCAGAAGTCTTCCAAAAAGGCTACAAATTGCATGAGCGTCTCTTGAGACCTGCTATGGTTGTGGTTTACAACTAGCTATTTCTGATGGTTGCTGAAACAACTCATTAGAAAACGGCAATCGCTATGAGCGAATTGCCTAAGCTACTTCCTAGCCCGCGATTAAAATAAATTCGATTTTAATCGCGAGCGTCGCAATAATTTAGTTGACCGAAAAGTCATAAAACTACTTAGATTGATAACAAGGTGTTATTTGTTCCGCATCAGCATTGAAGCGAATGAAGTGAGCACAGATGATATTTTCCGTTGTGGTGAAAGTAGCAGTGGCTACTGTTACGAGGAGAAATTTGAGACCTTAGGCTAAAGTTTTAGGGATGGAACTCCGAAGGAGGTCGCTCCCGTCCCCACCACTTAAGGAAAATATCAAAAAGAAAAAAATAATATAAAGAGGAATTAAACATGAGCAAAATTATCGGTATTGACTTAGGTACAACTAACTCAGCTGTTGCAGTTCTTGAAGGAACAGAAAGCAAAATCATCGCTAACCCAGAAGGTAACCGCACAACACCATCTGTAGTATCATTTAAAAACGGCGAAATCATCGTTGGTGATGCGGCTAAACGCCAAGCAGTAACAAACCCAGAAACAATCATTTCTATCAAATCAAAAATGGGAACTTCTGAAAAAGTTGCTGCCAATGGTAAAGAATACACACCACAAGAAATCTCAGCAATGATTCTTCAATACCTCAAAGGTTACGCTGAAGATTACCTTGGTGAAAAAGTTGAAAAAGCAGTTATTACAGTGCCAGCTTACTTCAACGATGCACAACGTCAAGCAACTAAAGATGCTGGTAAAATTGCTGGACTTGAAGTAGAACGTATTGTCAACGAACCAACAGCAGCTGCTCTTGCTTACGGTCTTGATAAAACAGACAAAGATGAAAAAATCTTGGTATTTGACCTTGGTGGTGGTACTTTTGACGTCTCAATCCTTGAACTCGGTGACGGTGTCTTCGACGTACTTGCTACTGCTGGGGATAACAAACTTGGTGGTGATGACTTTGACCAAAAAATCATCGACTTCTTGGTTGAAGAATTCAAAAAAGAAAATGGTATCGACCTTTCATCAGACAAGATGGCTCTTCAACGCTTGAAAGATGCGGCTGAAAAAGCTAAAAAAGACCTTTCAGGTGTGACACAAACTCAAATCAGCTTGCCATTTATCACAGCTGGCGAAGCAGGACCTCTTCACTTAGAAGTATCACTGTCACGTGCTAAATTCGATGACCTCACTCGTGACCTTGTAGAACGTACTAAAACACCAGTTCGTCAAGCTCTTTCAGATGCTGGATTGTCTCTTTCAGAAATCGATGAAGTCATCCTTGTTGGTGGTTCAACGCGTATCCCAGCCGTTGTTGAAGCTGTTAAAGCTGAAACTGGTAAAGAACCAAACAAATCAGTTAACCCTGATGAAGTTGTTGCGATGGGTGCTGCCATCCAAGGTGGTGTGATTACTGGTGATGTTAAAGACGTTGTTCTTCTTGACGTTACACCATTATCACTTGGTATTGAAACAATGGGTGCAGTCTTTACAAAATTAATAGATCGCAACACAACAATCCCAACCTCTAAATCACAAGTCTTCTCAACAGCAGCAGACAACCAACCAGCCGTTGATATCCACGTTCTTCAAGGGGAACGTCCAATGGCAGCAGATAACAAAACACTTGGACGATTCCAATTGACTGATATTCCTGCAGCTCCTCGTGGAGTACCTCAAATCGAAGTAACATTTGATATTGATAAAAACGGTATCGTATCTGTTAAAGCTAAAGACCTTGGTACTCAAAAAGAGCAACACATCGTTATCAAATCAAACGACGGCCTTTCTGAAGAAGAAATTGACCGCATGATGAAAGATGCCGAGGCAAACGCTGAAGCTGATGCCAAACGTAAAGAAGAAGTGGACCTTAAAAACGAAGTTGACCAAGCTATCTTTGCGACTGAAAAAACAATCAAAGAAACTGAAGGTAAAGGCTTTGACGCTGAACGTGATCAAGCGCAATCAGCTCTTGACGAATTGAAAGCTGCGCAAGAATCAGGTAACCTTGAGGACATGAAAGCTAAGCTTGAAGCTCTCAACGAAAAAGCACAAGCTCTTGCTGTTAAAATGTATGAACAAGCAGCCGCAGCACAACAAGCAGCTGGAGGCGCAGAAGGTGCCGAAGCAGCAGATAACGCAGGAGACGACGTTGTAGACGGAGAGTTTACTGAAAAGTAACACACCAAAATTGATGGCTACTAAAGTAGCTCATCAGTTAATGGTTACCGCTATGGCGGATAACTTAGGTGTTTTACTAGCTCGTCATAACAATGTTCTGTGGACAAAATATTGAATAGCAACTGAAAGGTGTCCAATTCGGAGGATTCTATGTTGAAATTGGAAGCAGTAAGCGGAGAAAACATTTGGGATATTTTAAAATTAGATGTTTTTGAAGAACAACAAGAATTTGTTGCTAGCAATTCGATTATTTTGTCAGAAGCCTATCTGGTTCTCAAAGAGCAAACAGAAGCTCAAGTTTTCCCATTTGGAATCTACGACTCCAATACTTTGATTGGATTTATGATGATAGGCTATGGCAAATGTTGGCAGGACGCTCCTGATATAGCAGATCAAAATTATAATCTTTGGCGTTTGATGATTGATAAAAATAAATTATCAACAAAAAGGTTATGGTAGGCAAGCTGTTGAACTAGCAATCCAATTTGTTAAACAACTTCCATGTGGACCTGCAAACTATTTTTGGTTATCTTATGAACCCGAAAATCAAGCTGCTCAGTCTTTGTATTCATCTTGTGGATTCTATGAAACGGGTGAATTGGATCATGACGAGTTGATTGCTGTCCTTGATTTAGAAAACTAGAAACATTCAATCACAGAGGTTGCACCCCAGCCTCTGTTTTTGAGAATAGAGGGGAACGTAGCGACCCTAACCGACTATGAAAATGATCAAAACAAAAGACAAACCTTTTAACGAATAGAAAGAAATACAAGTGTTCTGGACTGAACACGGGCTAGGGACTGGGTCAAAAAGATAATTTTAACTAGGACGCAAGACGTCCGTCATTAAAATTCCTACCTCTTAGTAATTTATTGAGAGAAGAACCTTTATCAAAGAAAGGAAATGAACCCACCCCAAAAGATATGTGAAAAAGATAAATCGTTTAGAAAATCAAGGTTTTCTGACGCTTTCCTATTTTTCTTTGAGATGAAATTACAGAAAGGAATACAAGTTCGTTTATTCGAACACAGGCTAAAAACCTAGTGAAAAAGATAAACTTCCTAGTGTGTTTCACACACTGTGTCAGTTTCCTATTTTCATACGGTTTTCTTAACGCCTTTTGTATCATAAATTATGAACAATACTGAATTCTATGATCGTCTGGGGGTTTCTAAAGATGCCTCTCAGGACGAGATTAAAAAAGCTTATCGTAAGATGTCTAAAAAGTATCACCCAGACATCAACAAGGAAGCTGGCGCTGAACAAAAATATAAGGATGTTCAGGAGGCTTATGAAACTTTAAGTGATAGCCAAAAACGTGCTGCCTATGACCAATACGGTGCAGCAGGTGCACAAGGTGGTTTCGGCGGTAGTGCTGGAGGATTTGGAGGCTTCGATGGCGGTGGCTTCGGTGGTTTTGAAGATATCTTCTCAAGTTTCTTTGGTGGTGGCAGTGCTAGTCGTAACCCTAATGCGCCTCGACAAGGTGATGATTTACAATATCGTGTTAACCTCAAGTTTGAAGAAGCTATTTTTGGTGCTGAAAAAGAGGTTACTTATAGTCGTGAAGCAACTTGCCACACATGTGGTGGTAACGGCGCTAAACCGGGTAGCCACCCTGTCACTTGTGGTCGCTGTCATGGACAAGGTGTCATCAATGTTGATACCCAAACACCGCTTGGTATGATGCGTCGCCAAGTAACCTGTGATGTCTGTCATGGAACAGGTCAAGAAATTAAAGACCCATGTACAACTTGTCACGGAACGGGTCATGAAAAAGAAAACCATAAAGTTGACGTTAAAATTCCAGCCGGTGTTGAAACTGGTCAACAAATCCGTCTTCAGGGTCAAGGAGAAGCAGGTCACAATGGTGGTCCTTACGGTGATCTTTTCGTTATCATTAATGTCATGAAGAGCGATAAGTTTGAACGCGAAGGAGCAACCATTTACTACAATATGAATGTTAGCTTTGTCCAAGCTGCGCTGGGTGATGTGGTTGATATTCCAACTGTACATGGTGACGTCGAATTGACTATACCAGCCGGAACTCAAACAGGTAAAACCTTCCGCTTGAAAGGAAAAGGGGCTCCTCGTCTTCGTGGTAACGGCCAAGGTGATCAACATGTAACTATCAATATCGTGACGCCAACCAAACTTAACGACGCTCAAAAAGAGGCGCTTCGTGCCTTTGCTGAAGCGGGTGGCGAAAAAGTTCATCCTCAAAAGAAAAAAGGTTTCTTTGACAAGGTCAAGGATGCTATTGAAGAATTTTAATAGTTAATAAAGGCTCTTCGTCAACTGTAGTGGGTGACTTATAGCTAAC
>NZ_JBLOJT010000200.1:0-1162 GCF_047785745.1 Streptococcus pluranimalium
TTGAACCACTCTCGAAGATTGGCTAAGGATGTTGAAAAATCGGTATCGTCAGAGGTTGTTTTTGTCAAACTATCACACATTAATCGTCTTTTAATGGCTTTATAACTTTGTGAATGCAGGTTCTAACTTAATTTGACAAATGAGGTATTTAAGCCTATACTTTATTCTGTATAGAATTATACAGAATAAAGTAATGGAGAATATTATGTTTAGAAGGTCTAAAAATAACAGTTATGAGACTTCACAGACGAAACAACGGTTTTCAATTAAGAAGTTTAAGTTTGGTGCAGCTTCTGTACTAATTGGTATTAGTTTTTTAGGAGGTTTTACTCAAGGTCAATTTAATATTTCTACAAATACTGTGTTTGCAGCTGAGGAGATTCCAGGAAGTGCCGCTACATTAAATACAAGTATGACTAAAAATCTTCAGAATGGTAGAGCATATATAGATTTATATGATGTGAAAAATGGGAAAATAGATCCATTACAATTAATTACGTTAAATTCACCTGATTTAAAAACTCAGTATGTCATTAGGCAAGGCCGCAATTATTTCCCACATCCTTCTGAATTGACTACTGTTGGTGCAGCTAGTATTAATTATACAGTATTGGAGACAAATGGAAGTCCTCGTATGAAGCCTGATGGACAAGCGGATATTGTAAACGTCTCATTGACTATTTACGATTCTTCAGCTTTGAGAGAGAAAATAAATGAAGTTGAAGAGAAAGCAGCTGATCCTAAGTGGAGTGATGGAAGCCGTGATGAAGTTTTAACTGGATTAGGAAATATCAAAAAAGATATTGATAATAATCCCAAGACACAAGATGATATTAATAATAAAATAATTGAGGTTAATGAATTAGAAAAGAAATTAGTAACTCCGCCACCAACACCAGATAAGGATAAATATGATCCGACAGGTGGTGAGACTCCAGTGCCACAAGGAACTCCAGTGTCAGACGAAGAAATTACATACCTAGTGACAATTCCAGAAGGATCAAACGGCGTACCGAAAGTAGTAGGAGACCGTCCGAATACAGACGTACCAGGAGACTATAAAGTAACGGTAGAAGTAACGTATCCAGATGGAACAAAGGATACAGTAGAAGTAACGGTTCATGTGACACCAAAACCAGTACCGGATAAAGATAAATATGAC
>NZ_JBLOJT010000201.1:0-1132 GCF_047785745.1 Streptococcus pluranimalium
TAAACTCAGAAACATTCTCCTCATACTCCTCGGGCTCAATATCCACTGTATTATCTGAAGCTAATGTTACTTTCTCATCTACAATTGATTCATTAGAATTCTCAATAGTTTCTGTATTATCTACGGAGATATTATCATCTGATATAGTACTTGATTCAGTTAAAGTATTTGGAGCTTTGGAAATATCCATGCTGATATTATCCTCTGCTGTATTGTCTGCAATTGACTCTGCCAATTTTTCAATCTCAGAGTCACTTTTAGGCTCTGTGCTAATTTCGGTATCTGAGATATTCGATGATGCCACACTTGTATCATTTGTCATGGTGACAGCTGCTGTGTTTGAATCTGCTAACACAACTGTTCCACTTAACACTCCCCCTGCAACCAAACTTACAAGAATTATTTTTTCACTTAGATTTTTCTTACTCATACCATACTCCTTTGTTTTTATAATTCTATTTTAATTACTTTTTGGACAAAAAAATGACCAAATCCTAAATGGTCATCTAACTTTCCTAAATGGAAAAGCTTTGCTACTTTATTAAGTAATAAAAATAATGTAAATCGCCAAATAGTATCAGCAATAATGTCTCGATATAAAAACTCAATTATCATGTCATATTTTCTTCATCTAATTTTTAAATCATCTCTCACCATCTAACACCCCCTATGTGTTTAAATTTTCTTCTTAAAAAACTTTCCTAACGAATAAAAATCAAGAAAACTAATTAAACGTTTTCTTGATTTTCAGATATTTTCCTTTTATGAAAGATTATATGTCATTCAGACTAGTTAATATTAATTTATTACTAGCCTTCTTAACTAATATAACGATTTTGATTTGGATATAGAAGGAATATAACACTATTTATTAACAGCATTGCCATTGGTATAGCATCCTCTCCTAAGATGAAAAGAGGAATAACTACTATAACTGAAGCAACTGCGACTAAAAGAGCGATTTTCTTTTGTTGATTGAAAAAGCCATAGTTTGCTTTATAACGTTTTAACATAACATAAGCCCATACAACAACTAATATATGTAAAGTTGTCAATAACAAGAAATAAACTGTTAAATCACTCGTGTCATCAACAATCGTTTTAAAAAATAAATAAAAGACTATCAAGTCAA
>NZ_JBLOJT010000202.1:0-1128 GCF_047785745.1 Streptococcus pluranimalium
GCAGGCACTTAAATTTAAAACAGAGGCAATACTACTTACTTATTCTCTTATGCTTGAAGATACCCAAAATAAGTTCGGCATCAGTTTGAAATATTCACTTGCCTATGATTGATTAACTAGCACAACGGGTATAGTTTTCACCTATATATAGTCACTGACAGGATGAAAAATAGCTTCACTATCGCTTTTAAAGGTAAGTTACTTTGATTTTTTATATTTTTTAAGTTACAATATAACGAAGATGAGAAAGAGAATTAAGCGAATCGTTGCGTTTACACTCTTAGGATTGCCTATTTTGATATTAATTATCGCAAAATCTTACGCCATGGTTGCTAGAACTGTTCAACTCAATGCAGCTGGGGCAACAATTCCAACTGTAAGTACTACTCCTAAGCCTAATCAAACGACAACAAGTACCGAAAAAGAAGAACCAATTACTTCCCTAAAACCCATCATTGACGTTTCTGGATGGCAGTTACCTGAAGAAATAGACTACGATACCTTGTCTGCAAATATTTCTGGCGTCATTGTTCGTGTCTTTGGAGGTTCAGGTATTGGTATTGATAACAACGCCACAAATGCCAAAGGGGTTGATAAGTCTTATAAAAAACATATTACTGAATTTCAAAAACGTGATATCCCAGTAGCAGTCTATGCTTATGTCATGGGGAAAAATGTTAAAGAAATGAAAGAAGAGGCACGTATCCTCTATGGAAAATCAGCTCCCTATAAACCAACTTACTATTGGTTAGATGTCGAAGAAAAAACCATGGACAATATGGATAAAGGGGTTGAAGCCTTTCGTTCTGAATTAGAAAAATTAGGAGCCAAGAATATCGGAATCTACATCGGAACCTACTTTATGGACGAACATAGTATCTCTATTGATAAGTTTGATGCCGTTTGGTTTCCGACTTATGGTACTGATTCCGGTCTTTATGAAGAGGATCCTCATACATCCTTAGAGCATGATCTCCACCAATATACCTCACAAGGTTTTGTTGATGGTTTCCAAAAACCACTGGACTTAAATCGTATTGCAACGGATAAAGACATTGGTTCTACTTACCAAAAATTATTTGGTCGAAAACCTAGCAAAGATATGCAAGAATAAAAAACCAAACTGGA
>NZ_JBLOJT010000203.1:0-1093 GCF_047785745.1 Streptococcus pluranimalium
TAAGAAGTAGCCCCGTCCCACTTTTCTTTTTGGAAAATTCTCAGTACAATAAGACTATGAAAAAATGGATTATTATTCTCATCACTTTATTATCACTGTTATTACTGATTATGGCTGGCGCGAGTGGCTACTTTTTCTATGTGGCACAGGTCCGGGCTGAAAAAGATTTTATCAACAATAAAGCAAGAAGCCCAGAAAGCTCCTTATATCAGGCTGAACAATCCTTTAATAAGCTTTCCAAAGAAAAACGTTCGATGACAAATCAAGGATTAAAACAGGTCGCTTGGTATGTGCCAGCCGAGAAAAAGTCAGATAAGACTGTTCTTATGGTACATGGATTTACTAATGATAAATCAGATATGAAGCCTTATGCCTATCTTTTTCACCAATTGGGCTACAATGTTTTAATGCCAGATGATGTTGCTCATGGTGAAAGCCAAGGGAAAATCATAGGTTATGGATGGAAGGATAAAGACAATGTCATTAAATGGACAGAACAGTTGATTGCAGACAATCCTGACCAAAAAATCACCTTCTTTGGGGTTTCAATGGGGGCTGCAACAGTCATGATGGCTAGTGGTGAAGATTTGCCAGAACAAGTTACCAGTATAATAGAAGATTGTGGCTACACCAGTGTTTGGGATGAACTCTCTTATCAAGCAAAAGACATGTACAATTTGCCCCAATTTCCTATTTTATATGGCGTATCGGGTATTTCTAAACTGATAGCAGGATTTACTTATGGAGAAGCAAGTTCTATGAAGCAGTTGGCTAAAAATGATTTGCCAATTTTGTTTATCCATGGTGATGCTGATAAGTTTGTTCCAACGGACATGGTTTATGATAATTTTGAAGCAAGTAAGGGCCCAAAAGAACTCTATATTGCTAAAGGTGCGAAGCATGCTCAGTCTTTTGAAAAAGATCCTGAAACCTACCGCCGAAAAATTGAAGATTTTTTGAAAAAATATCAAAAATAGTGTGTCAATCGAAAATGACAATGTCTTGAAAAAATCGGTTAGATAAGTGAAAAACCTGTTATAATTGTGGTTGAGAGGTATTCCTCTCACACTTGAATTCTTCATAAGATTTTCCG
>NZ_JBLOJT010000204.1:0-1092 GCF_047785745.1 Streptococcus pluranimalium
TAAATATCTTAGATTAAGACTTAACATATTTTGGTAAGCTTTCTCCGATTGCTTCTAAACGTGCTTGCCACTCATCGCGTGTCAGACCGTTTTCTTGAACATAGCGATTACGCTCATGCGCACGACATTCTGCTGAGCAACCACGAACATATTTCGCTTCATTTTCTTCAGAAGCAAAGATTTGTTTGTTACAGAATGGGTTTGCACAATTAACGTAACGATCACATGGTGTACCATCAAAATGATCTTTTGAAATCACTGTTGGGTTAACGTGATTAATTGGCACTGAGATACGGTCGTCAAAGACATACATCGCACCTTCCCAAAGATCACCCTGTACTTCTGGATCTTTACCATAAGTAGCAATACCACCGTGAAGTTGACCGACGTCCTTGAAGCCTTCACGAACCATCCAACCAGAGAATTTCTCACAACGAACCCCACCAGTACAGTACACAACAACACGTTTTTCCATGAATTTTTCTTTGTTGTCGCGTACCCATTGTGGCAATTCGCGGAAGTTACGGATATCTGGACGAACGGCACCTTTGAAATGACCAAGGTCGTACTCATAATCGTTCCGAGTATCCAAAACGATAGTATCTTCATCGAGAAGGGCTTCTTTAAATTGTTTTGGATTGAGGTATTCACCAGTTGTTTCTAGTGGGTTGATATCACTATCAAAGTCGTTATCTTCTAAGCCAAGGTGAACAATTTCTTTTTTATAACGAACAAACATCTTACGGAAAGCTTGCTCTTCTTCTTCATCAATCTTGAACCACAAATCAGCAAAGCGCTCATCGCTGTGTACCCAATCCATGTATTTTTGAGTAGTTTCGTAGTCACCAGACACTGTGCCGTTGATCCCTTCATCGGCAATCAAGATACGGCCTTTAAGGCCAATTGATTTACAAAATGCCAAATGTTTTTTAGCGTATTCTTCCGCATTTTCAATTGGAACATACTTGTAGTACAACAAAACTCTGATTTTTTCTGACATAATAGTCTCCTTTAATCGCCTTTGCAGTAGGCGTTAGTCTCCTTTATTTTAACCTTATTTACCAACTTTTTCAATCTCTTTGTTTTTAAGTC
>NZ_JBLOJT010000205.1:0-1072 GCF_047785745.1 Streptococcus pluranimalium
TAAGCTTCAACCCACTTTTTTTTCGAATTTGGCACTCGGCACTATATGGGGGGGCGTAGTGGCCCCCCATATTCTGGATTTTTCTAACGAAAAACCCCCTCAAAATTCCTCCAACCAACCCAATTTTTGACACATTATCTCACACGTGATACAATGAAATTGCTTAAAAGTTCAAGAAATATAAGTATAAAGAAAATACCTAGGGTGCAGTTCAATACTGATCTTTTTTATTATGGTTTTAGGAGCATCCCAACAAGACAAAAACACTGTTTTTTGGGGTTTGTGTACACAAACCCGTTGCTTGCCTTCCTGCCTGAAATAATTTTAAAATTTTAATGAAATCCTAAAAATGTTTTGACAAAAAATATTTTTAACGATAAAATGAAAGCGAATTCAAATTTTAACTAGAGACGCAATAATAGATAAGATATATAGAAATTTAAGTCCTCAAGAAAAAAGAAGAATAGATCAAGCCAGAGCAAATAATGCTAAATGTTTAGGTAAAGCTGGAGTTTATGCAGTTGGTGCTTACGCTACTGGAGGGTCAGCGAGTGCAGCAAGTGCATTCTTAACTACTTTAGCAAGTTTTGGTTGGTGAACGTTTAGTAAATAAAAAATAGCGTATATACGCTATTTTTTTATTTACTAAACCATTTTTTATTGAACACAATAAGTGCTGCAAAAAATACAGATACATATCTGAACAGTTCATTCAAATTTATTTTTTCTATAACAAAAAGTAATAATAAAAAAATCAATGATTGAACTAAAAGTCTTAACAATTTACTCATTTTTACACCCCATAAACATATATCTTTATACCCGTGGTGCTAGTTGATTTCAAAATATCTCAAATGATAAGCCAATATGATTTGTTCGATCCTCAATTGTAGTCCCCTAATGCTTCTAGTCAACGTGTGCTCAATATCAAATAGCGCACAAAGTTCAGAAAAGCGAGTTTCGATCGTTCTTCTCATGACAAGTAACTGCCAATGATTATGTTGTTCTGCACCGACCATGTTTTGACGTAATCGTGTCCATAAGTGATAGCCTTTCTGTTCTAACCTATCTT
>NZ_JBLOJT010000206.1:0-1031 GCF_047785745.1 Streptococcus pluranimalium
AATGTAGGTGAACAATACAAATCCGTAGTCTTTATTAGGGCTTTGCCTAACCTGTACACAAAACTGGAGGAATAAGAGTCATGAGATCACTCGACTATGCCTTGAGCGTGAAAATAAAATGACAACTAACCTCTTATTCGATTGTTCAAAATGAAAATAGGAGGCTCTTCGTATGGAAGTCATGATTGAAACCTGCTGTGGTATTGATGTTCACCAGAAATCCATTGTTTCTTGTATCCTAGATGGTCCGCTGGATACCAAAAAACCTAAAAAGCTTCAGAAGAAATTTGGAACAACAACCATCGCTCTTCAAAATGCCCTAACTTGGTTAGAAGAAAATCATGTGACGCATGTTTTCTTTGAGTCTACTGGTCAATACTGGGTGACACTCTTCAATATCTTCTCCGATTCTGAACTAACTCTCGTTCTAGCCAATCCTCAACACATCAAGAATGTACCTGGTCAAAAAACAGATATGAAAGATGCCGAATGGATGGCCCAACTGGGGCGCTGTGGTCTGATTGCGCCTTCTTATATCCCAAGTTCGGAAGTCATGCATTTACGATGACTGACACGCCGCCTGCGGTCTTATAAACAACGCCAAACCCAAGTCAAAAATGAAATCCATAACCTCCTTAAACGTACCAATATTAAGCTAACCAGTTATCTGTCTGACATTTTCTCTAAGACAGGACAGGCACTCTTGAACCTTTTCATCAACGGAGAAACGATTGATGTCGATACGATTTCTTCCTGTATCCATAAGCGAGTGAAAGCAAGTTCTGAAGAAACTCCTTGAAGCCATAAATGGGAAGCTGTTACTAGAAGACCGATTGTTATTGAATCAGAGTTTAGAAGAATATCGTATGTATCAAGAACTTATGGATAAATTAACTAGTGAGATTCAGGCTTATATCGAAAAGGAGTTTCCCTGAAGAAAATAAACTACTCCAAACCATTCCTGGAGTGAGTGAAGCTTGTGCAGCCACTATTTTAGCTGAGCTTGGACCAAATGTTGACACTTTTAAAAG
>NZ_JBLOJT010000207.1:0-1026 GCF_047785745.1 Streptococcus pluranimalium
CGAGTTGAGATTCCTAAACTTAATGGGGGCGTTCGTCAGCTTGGGATTCCGACCGTGATGGATAGGATAATCCAACAAGCTATTGTCCAAGTCCTTAGTCCCATCTGTGAACCTTATTTCTCTGAAATGAGTTACGGGTTCCGAGCAAATCGCTCATGCGAAAAAGCCATCATCAAGCTACTAGAGTACCTTAACGATGGCTATGAGTGGATTGTGGATATTGACTTAGAGAAATTCTTCGATACAGTTCCTCAGGATAGGTTGATGTCGCTTGTCCATAACATCATTCAAGATGGTGATACGGAATCACTGATTCGTAGATATCTCCACTCTGGCGTGGTTATCAATGGGCAACGACACAAAACTCTAGTGGGAACCCCACAAGGTGGAAATCTGTCCCCCCTCTTGTCTAATATCATGCTTAATGAACTAGACAAGGAGTTGGAAAGTCGAGGTCTTCGCTTCGTTCGATACGCAGATGATTGTGTCATCACAGTTGGGAGTGAAGCAGCTGCCAAACGTGTCATGTACTCTATTAGCCGTTTTATCGAAAACCGTTTAGGGTTGAGAGTCAATATGACCAAGACTAAAATTGTGAGACCAAGTCAACTGAAATACCTTGGATTTGGGTTCTGGAAATCAGCTGAAGGCTGGAAAAGTCGTCCCCATCAAGACAGTATACAGAGTTTCAAGAGAAAACTCAAGAAACTAACAAGTCGTAAGTGGAGTATTGACTTAGACAGTCGTATTGAGAAACTCAACTGGCTTATCCGAGGCTGGATAAATTATTTCGCCTTAAGTAACATGAAAACTGCTATGGCAGAAATGGACGAGCGATTGAGAACACGGATTAGGGTTATTATCTGGAAACAATGGAAGAAGAAATCTAGGCGACTTTGGGGACTACTCAAACTTGGAGTTCCGAAGTGGATAGCCGATAAAGTATCTGGCTGGGGTGACCACTATCAACTGGTGGCACAAAAGTCGGTTCTAAAACGAGCTATATCAAAACCAGTTCTAGTTAAA
>NZ_JBLOJT010000208.1:0-949 GCF_047785745.1 Streptococcus pluranimalium
TTTGGTACTTAAGATGACCTAAGATCGTAATCAAAAGACTCGCTCCTAAATAAATAAGAGGGGGTACTAAATAGGAAACAACTTTCTTATGATCCATATGACTATCTAAATACTTTGTCACCAGCTAGACCTCCAATAGATATAAAATATAGGGCATAGATAATAGGGTATTAACACTGACGTGGGCAAGAATGGCTAGCCTCATATTTTTTGAAAAGCGATAGATACCTGCAAAACCTAAACCATAAACAAAGTAAATGACAAAAGCATTTGCCGACCAAGGATACTGATAAAGATGAATCAGTGAAAAAAGGCTTGCTGATGCGATCATATCAAGGCCATAGGTTTGACGATTTAAAAATGGGGTCATAAGCAAGCCGCGATAAAGCAGTTCTTCTAAAGTCGGTCCCAAAAGGCAGGACAATAGTAAAAACAGGTAAGGGTAATAGACCCCGCTACTTTGATAGAGAAAATCATTGACAGCTTGACTGTTGCCAGTATCCCTGCCCCAAAATTGAAAAATAAGAATCATAAAAAAAGCTATCCCGGATAAAATGGCCATAAAAATGCCCCAATCTTTTAAACCAAAAGGGACTCGCCAAATACTCACAGCGTCCTGATGAATCCTTAAAAGACTAGAAGCCAAAAGAATAGCGACACCAAACAAAAAACAATAAAGGAGATAATAGCTATCGGAATAATACCCCGGAAATTCTAAAAATTCGTCTAATATAACAGGAATCAATAAATGGAAAAGCATGATAGATACCGTGGCTATCATGCTGAAATAATATCTTGATCTTGACATCTTACTTTCTCCACGGATTGGGCGAAATATCTTTAGAAAACATCATATAATCATGCCAAGTGACCTGAATCCCTCCAACCACTTGATCCAATTCTGCAATAGTTAGATCTTTCACTTCAACTTTTTCATTCATATTTTTCT
>NZ_JBLOJT010000209.1:0-889 GCF_047785745.1 Streptococcus pluranimalium
GTCAAGTACCACTAAGTGAATACGATCAAATGTAGACATAATTTTCCTATCTAAGGGTGGTTACGGTTAGCACCCTGCTACCTGTATAACACATTGTTATAAAAAGAATGACCAAAATAATCAAAGACAATATGATTAAGCCTCTATGACTTTAACACCGTCTTGACTTGCAACAATAACTTTATTAACCATTCCGTTAAAGAGTCCGTGGTCAACAACACCAACCATGGCTTTTAGTTGCTTACCAAAACCAATTGGATCTTCGATTTTTCCTAAATCAAGGTCAATGATGTAATTTTGCATATCTGTGACAAAGCGTTGACCATTTGTTTGACGATAAGATGGTTTGAATCCCTCTTTTTCAAAATAACGGAAGAGACGATCAGCACCGTATTGAACGACTTCAACAGGTAATTTAAAGGCTCCGAGTTGTTCAACCATCTTGGACTCATCAACAACCCAGATGTATTCTTTTGTTGGCGTTGCGACGATTTTTTCCATAAGCAGAGCACCACCTCCACCTTTGATACCATTGAATTGAGGATCCACCTCATCTGCACCGTCGACCGTGAGATCAATGATATCAATATCATCAACCGCTTTTAATGGAATGCCTAAACTTTCTGCCTGTTTGGTTGTCTTGCTAGATGTTGTCACTCCAATAATGGAGAGTCCTTCTTCCTTGACACGACGTCCTAACTCTTCAACAAAATAATAGGCAGTTGATCCAGTTCCCAGACCAACTATCATACCATCAGTGACATACTCAGCGGCCTTTAGACCAGCTAATTTTTTCAACGCTTCCATTAAAAACTCCTTATAGAATACTTACACCTATTATAACATGAAAGCGAATCCTTGTTAACGAATTATTGTTAACTTTTTAGGC
>NZ_JBLOJT010000021.1:0-22397 GCF_047785745.1 Streptococcus pluranimalium
CTCCTTTCAGACAAATATGGTGTTTATCTGAGCCTAACATAAATGGCTTTTTTCTGTCTAGCTTAATTTTACAAATTGGGAAATATAAATTTTCCATGAAAAGTCGTTATCTAAAAATGATTTTTTGAACTCATTTAGTGTTCATCAATCACTAAAAAAGCATCGACATCATCGTCAATGCTTAAGCTCCTAGTCTTCTTGGCTAGCAAATTGGCTCATGTAAAGATCATGATAGAAGCCTTTATCAGCCAGAAGACTATCATGGTTACCTTGTTCGATGATTTGACCATCTTTAAGTACCAAAATTTTATCAGCTTCTTGAATGGTTGACAGGCGGTGAGCGATAACAAAGCTGGTACGTCCTTGCATCAAACGCCTCATGGCTTTTTGAATCAGTAACTCCAGACGTGTATCAACAGATGAAGTTGCTTCGTCCAAAATCAAGATTTTCGGATCAGCTAAAAGCGCACGTGCAATGGTCAAAAGCTGTTTCTGACCTTGTGAGATATTGCTTGATTCTTGGTTCATCTCCGTCTTATAACCACCAGGCAACGTTCGAATAAAGTGATCCACATTAGCAGCCTTAGCAGCTTCGATAATGTCCTCATCAGTCGCATTTAGATTCCCAAAACGTAGGTTTTCTTGGATAGTACCTTCGTATAACCAAGCATCTTGTAAAACCATCCCAAATTGCTGACGGAATTCTTGACGCGAAAGATTTCTAATGTCATGACCATCAACTGTGATAGCTCCTGATGTGACATCGTAGAAACGCATGAGGAGATTAATCAGAGTTGTCTTACCAGCACCTGTCGGACCAACGATAGCAATCATTTCCCCCGGTTTCACATCAAGATTAAAATCACGAATAAGTGGTTTATTCTCAACATATTCAAAGTCAACATGATTAAAGCTAACCTGACCAGTCAAATCATATTCCAACTCTTCCATAACTCGATTACTCTCATCCTCTTCATCAAGAATAGCAAAGATACGATCCAAAGATGATTTAGCACTTTGGAGCAATCCTGCTAGCTGAGAAATGGTTTGGATGGGTTGGGAAATCTGCCAAGTGTATTGGACAAAGGCTTGAAGATTACCGATGGTCATTTGACCAGAAATAACCTGCAGCCCTCCAAAAACAGCTAAGATCAAGTAAACACCATCCGAAATAGCATGTAAGACTGGCATCATCATTCCTGAGATAAAGCTAGCCTTAAAACCAACTTCTTGAAGATTTTTGGTGATTTGACGAAATTCCTCAGCTGAAGCTTCTTCGCGACCGTAGAGTTTCAAGACATTAAAGCCCGTTAACTTTTCTTGAACAAAACCATTCATATCCCCCAGAGCATCTGCTTGCTTTTTGAAGTAGGGTTGTGATTTTTTGACAATCGCCTGCGCTGTAAAATAAGTCAAAGGAATCATCAAGATCACAAAAATAGCCAGTTTCCAGTTAAGGTAAATTACCATCACTACAACCAAGATGATACTTAAAAAGGCATTAACAATCTGCAAAAAACTTTGTTGTAAAGCGTTAGAAACAGTCTCTACATCATTGGTAAAACGCCCTAGCATATCACCGAACTGGTGTTTATCAAAGTAAGATACAGGAATTCCATTGATTTTTTGGCTGAGATCATGTCGCAAATCCCTAATACTCTTTTGTACAGCCTTGGTCATAAAATAGTTAGAACCATAAGCGCCTATTTCATAAACGAGAGCTCGAAGAGCATAAAGCACTAATACCCAAACGATGTATTCAACATTGATACCAGAGCCAGCTACTCCTTTAGCCATATCAAGCAGATTTTTAGTCAACTCTGTGATAATCAATCCTAAAACAAAAGGCTCTAGAACATTCATAATCGCTGCTAAAGATTTAAGGAAGATAGCAAAATAAACAGAACCTTGATAACGTTTGAGGTAGGACCAGAGGCGTTTAAAAGCATGTGTTTGATGTGTCATTAGGCTTCTCCCTCCTCTAAGTTTTTGCTGTTAAGCTGAGAATTAGCAATTTCACGATAAATGTCATTAGATGCCATTAACTCCTCATGAGTACCTCGACCAACTATTTCCCCTTCATCAAGGACAATAATTTGGTCAGCATCCATAATGGTTCCAACACGTTGTGCCACAATCAGCACCGTCGCATCTTCTGTAACTTCTTTCAAACGACGACGAAGAGTCGCATCAGTCTTGTAATCAAGCGCTGAGAAAGAATCGTCAAAGATATAAATATCTGGCTTTTTAACAATGGCACGTGCAATGGACAAGCGTTGCTTCTGACCACCTGATAGATTGGAGCCGCCTTCAGCCAAGTGCGTTTCATAGCGTTCCTCGCGACTATCAATAAACTCTCTAGCTTGGGCAACATCACTGGCCTCATCAAGCTCTAATCCAGTCGCATCAGCCTTACCATATTTGAGATTTTCCCCGATTGTTCCGGTAAATAACAAGGCTTTCTGTGGAATAAAGCCTACTTTTTGACGAAGAGCTTTAAGATTATAATCTCTAACATCTACCCCATCGACTAAAATGCGACCAAAAGTCACATCATAAAAACGTGGAATCAAGTTGACCAGAGAAGATTTCCCTGAACCAGTTGATCCGATAAAAGCAATGGTTTCACCCGGTTTAGTTTTGAAGGAAATATCGTGAAGAACGGGTGATTCTGTCTCACCTGGATAAGCAAAAGTCACATTATCAAACTCAAGGTAACCTTTGGTTTCCGTCTCCTTAACCCCGTCTTCATTTTTAGAAATAGACAGCGGCATCTCCATCACTTCAACAATACGCTGACTTGAAACCGCCATACGTGGGTACATGGTAAAAAGATTGGCAAAGAGCAAGAAAGAGAAGAGAGCATGGAAACTGTACTCAATAAAGGCAACTAAATCACCGATTTGCAAGTCGCCCTTACTCAAAGGATTCAAAGCAAACCAAACAATAGCAACAATCATAGCAATGATGATTTGCACAAAGAGGGGCTCCGTTAATCCTGTCAAAATAAAGAGCGATTGAGAGGTTTCAGAGTAGTCTTGATTTTTAGTATCAAATCGTTCCTCTTGGAAATTCTCACGAGCAAAAGCACGAATCACACGCAGACCCGTTAGGTTCTCTCGAACATACTGGTTAATCTTATCCAGTGTTTTTTGTTGTTTCTCAGAAAGCGGACGTGTCTTGATAGCCACATATGCCACTACCCAAGCCAAAAATGGAATGGCAACCGCAACAATCCAAGCCATGGATGGGCTGGTTGTAAAAATCATAATCACTGAGAAAACCATCATCATTGGCGTTACCATACCAAGACGTAAACTTTGTTCCGCAAACTGCATTAAAACAAAGGCATCACTGGTCATACGAGTTACCAAAGATGAAACACCAATCTTATCATATTCATTGTGCGAATAGTCTTGTAACTTGTCATACATGTCATTACGCATGTCTTGAATCATGGTTGTGGTTAATTTCCCAGCAGCATACGCTAAAACAATCCGTCCAATAATCCCCAAAATGACAACAATCAACATCATCCACCCCCAGAAATAGAGGCGGTCAACATCGCGTGTGTTTATCCCTTCATCAATCATCCGAGCCAAAATAGTCGGTAGACCTAAATTGACCACAACAAAAAGAAAGGCTCCAAAAATATCTAAAAACAACCACTTGGGGTATCTTTTTAAATAAGACCAGATTAATCCCATATTTTCCTCTCCTAGTTTAACTCTTCTTTGCTAAATCCTATCTTTTCAAATCTTTCATCATCCAAATAGTCATGGCATGATGACCGCTATCATTGGTTAAGGGAGCCTCCATATGCTTAAAGCCCATACTTTCATACAGTCTAAGAGCTTGTCCCAAAACCTCTGTTGTTTCCAGATATATCTTATCATACCCAGCCTCTCCAGATGAAATGATAACCTGTTCCAATAATTTCCGTCCTAGTCCCTGACCTCTAGCATTTTCTAGAACATAAAATTTTTGAAGTTCACAAATAGCGTCTGTAATTTTGCCAAAGCCAGCACCACCTTGAACTTGTTCCTTTTCCACAGCTACAAAATAAGCCGACGATTGATCTTGACCATAAGCGGCAGCCAAATCATCTAATGATGGGTCAAAATAAGCAGTTCCTTGTTTATCAAGTCCTACTGCTTCTAAACTGTTCCGGATAATCCCAGCCATCTCTTCATTATCCTTGGACTGAATAGGTCTAATCTCCATCCCTTACACCACTCTTTCTAAAGGATTACCAGTCTTATAACGCTTCTCGATATGAGCCATACGCAACCGTAGAAGGATACCACAAGAAAAGAGTCCAGCAATTAGTCCAATCCAGTAGGCTTTTGGTCCCAAGGTCGTCATCAAATCGAGCCCCCATCCCACTGGAAGTGCAATCGCCCAGTAAGCAGAAACACCTATCACAAAGGGATAAGTGGTATCCTTGTAGCCTCTCAAAATCCCCTGAATTGGAGCTGCGAAGGCATCCGCCAATTGGAAGAAGAAAGCATAAATCAAGAACTCTGTCGTTAGCTTGATAAAGGCATCGCCTGAACCATATAGGTATGCAACTTGTGCTCTAAAGAAATATAAGAAAGTCAGTGTCACGACCGCAAAAACCATTGCTGTCAAACGCCCGATTTTTGCAAAATCACGAGCTGCTTTGTCATCACCTGCTCCAACCTCAAAAGAAATAGCAATAGGCATGGTAATAGAAATACTAAGTGGAAAGGCATAGAGTAGGGTTGTAAAGTTCATAGCAGATTGATGAGCTGAGATGATTTCTGTTGAAAACTTAGCCATGAAGAGACCAACAGTCGCAAAAATAGCCACTTCTGCAAAAATCTGTAAACCAATTGGAAGTCCCAATAAAAAGCCTTGTTTCAATAATTTTCGATTGGGAGCTGTCCATTGCCAGACTTGGAAAGACTTAATTGTCGGATGAACTAACATAACTGCAATGACTACCAATAAAAGTAACCAATAGGCTAAAGCTGTTCCTAATCCAGCACCTGCTCCTCCCATTTCAGGAAGCCCCAATTTCCCATAAATCAAAATATAGTTAAAAAAGGAATTAAAGGGCAATAAGAGCAACATAAGATACATGGAAACTTTAGTGAGGCCTAGCGAATCAAAGAAAGATCGGTAGACACTAAATAAGAGCAGAGGCAAGATACCGACTGAAATCCATGACAAATACTCTTGTCCAATAGTCACGACAGAAGATTCCAGATTAAAATATGCCAAAGCTGGAATAGCCCCAAAACGTACCAGAATCCAAAGCACAGCTGACAAAATCAAGCCAATATAAATAAACTGATGAAAGTCATCCTTGATTTTATGACGATTTCCCTTTCCTAAATGCTGCCCAATAATAGGAACCAAGGCTGACACAATACCTGTTAATAAGGTAAAGAAAGGATTCCACAGACTTCCTGCCATGGAAACACCTGCCAAATCAATCGTACTATATTTTCCCGTCATCATGGTGTCAATAAAAGTAGCCGAAAAATTGGCAAATTGATAAATTAAAATAGGGAAAAACAATTTGAGAAACAAATTGAGTTTTTCCTTTAAGTTTTCTGTTTGATACATTGTTTAACCTTCTGATAAGATTTCCCAGTCTAAAAAATAGCTGGCTTTTAGATGTGGATCTAATAGTTTTAGGATAAGTGGAGAGGCATTTTGAGGCGTTAATTGATCAAGATCGACCCACTCAACACCTTTTGAATCATTCATTTCTCCAGTTTCTAAATGGCTAGCAAGCTTCTGAATAGGAACATCACTGATCTCAATATCATAAACCGCAAAAATGTGATGAACAGTCTCCTGCTCTCCTTTTGCTTTAACAAAAGTTTCAAAAATACGATTATGAGAAGAAGCTTTGAGTTCAAATCCCGTTTCTTCTTTTAGCTCTCTCTCAAGTGTTCCAGTAAACTTTCACCAGATTCCTGACTACCACCTGGTAAGTCATAACGATTCTTGTAAGGTCCTCTATTTTTACGGACACATAGTAACTTACCGCCTTTAATACAGATACCATAGACACCAAAATGAGATAAATAAGTCATTTTTATCCTCCTACCTCAATCAACCAACTCACTCAAATACTCATAACGTTCATATTTCTCAAGTAATGTTTCGTTTTTGGCATCTAAGTCACGCTGTAAGGTCGCTAACTCCCCATAATGACTAGCATTTTCTATCATGGCTGCTTCAATGCTCTCAATCTCTTCTTCCAACTGAGCAATATCTTCTTCGATACTTGCCCACTCTTGCTTTTCAAAATAAGACATACGTTTCTTCTCTTGGCGTACTTTTTGTGTTTTTGGTGCTTCAACTTTCGCCATCATGTTCGCAGCCTCAGCTTCAAATGCTTTTTCATCAAGATAATCCGTATAGTTACCATAAAAGGCATTGATGTGACCATCTTCGAAAGCTAGGATTTTATTGGCAACCTTATCCAAGAAGTAACGGTCGTGACTTACCGTAATCACAGGACCTGCAAAGCCTGATAAGAAGCTTTCTAAAACGGTTAAAGTCGCAATATCAAGATCATTAGTCGGCTCGTCTAGCAGAAGAACATTTGGTTTTTCAATCAAAATCTTTAAGAGATAAAGACGCTTTTTCTCTCCACCGGACAACTTAGAAATCTGAGTCCCATGAGTTGAACGTGGAAACAGGAACTGCTCTAAAAGCTCACTAATACTGGTCGTCCCAACAGTCGTCTTAACCTCATCAGCCACTTCCTGCAAATAAGAAATCACACGCTTACTTTCATCCATATCCTTGATTTGCTGCGAGAAATAACCAACCCTAACCGTCTCACCGATGTCTAGCTTACCAGCGGTCGGCGTCAATTCTCCCGTTATCAAGTTAAGAAGGGTTGACTTACCAACACCGTTATCTCCAACGATTCCGATTCGATCCTTATTTTGGATAATCAAGTTAAAGTCAGAGAGGATTTGCTTGGTGTCATCGTAGGAAAAGTCCACATGTTCAAAATTAACGACTTTTTTCCCAATACGGCTAGTTTCAAAATTAATTTCCAAATCTTCTGAGCTAGTGTCTTGGCGCACATCTTTTTTCAAATCATGGAAACGATTGATACGTGCCTGTTGCTTGGTCGCACGCGCTTGCGGTTGCGTGCGCATCCATGCCAATTCTTGCTTATAGAGTTGTTTCTTTTTATGCATGGTAGCCGCATCACGCTCGTCCTGCTCCGCCCGCAAACGCACATAATCTTGATAATTCCCTTGGTATTCCGTCAAACGACTATCAGCTAATTCAAAAATGCGTGTTGCTACATTATCCAAGAAATAACGATCATGGGTGATAAACAGGACTGTCTTTTTAGTATTGGTCAAAAAATGAGTCAACCAGGCAATCGTATCAATATCCAAGTGGTTGGTCGGCTCATCCAATAGCAATAAATCCGCATCCCCAAGCAAGACTTGTGCCAATTGCACACGACGACGAAGCCCACCTGACAAGGCTGAAACCTTTTGGGTCAAGTCAGAAATCCCAAGTTTAGATAGTACTGTCTTGACGTCACTTTCGATAGTCCAAGCGTTAAGAGAATCCATTTCAGCCATGATTTTCTCCAGGTCTGACTGTTTATCCTCCGAATAATTAGCCATAATAGCCTCGTAATCACGAATCAATCGCATTTCACGCAGATCCGATGATAAAACTGTATCCAAGACCGTTTTATTCTCATCAAATTCAGGCTCCTGAGTCAAATAGGAAATCTTATAACCATTTGCCTTGATAAAGGGTGATACATCACCATCAAAACCCAATCTTTCTGAGATAACATCTAATAGGGTCGTTTTCCCCGTCCCATTAACACCGATAATCCCAATGCGGTCCAAATCATGAATAATAAAAGAAATATCCTGAAAAACAGTCTTGTCTCCCACTGATTTGGTTAATTTTTCAACAATAAAATCACTCATTTTATACCCTTTTCTAGGCACCAAAAGGAGGCAAAGCCTCCCTTTAGTTATGTCATATTTTTGATAAAATCAAAGATTGCTAACTTGTCATTAGCCAAGTGTCCATTAACAATAGCCTCTTCAACTTGATTAAGAATTCTTCCCAAATCTGGACCTGGTTTCATCCCTAATTCTGAAATCAGGATACCACCATTGACAACAATCTCATGCTTGTCATGAATAAGGAGCTCCTGATCTAGTGTCACTAAGCGTTCAACGTTTGCCATCATACCAAAGGCAGACCGCAAATCTTCCACTTCATAGATTAAGGTCTTACCATACTGATAGACTTGCCAACTCGTTAACTCTGAAGACTGGCGAGCCTTGAAAACATCAACCATCTGACTCACCTTTTTTTGAAACTGAACAGACGTCTTCCATTTTTTTAAAAATGCCTGTGGCTGCTTAATCTTCAGAACAATCATCATAGCTGCCCAAGCTTGTTCAGAACTTAGAAAATGATAGTCCTTTTCAATCACTGCTTGAAATTCCTGCCACTTGGATACCGTTCCCTGTAACTCAGGTAGATAATCATAAGCACCAGTTGCTATTAAAGCAGACAGACCTTTTGACCAATGAGGTGCCATTAACAACTTATCAAATTCAATAAAGCTACGTTCAACAGAGATTTTTTCCAATAATGGCGAACAAGCAGACATAGAAAGGAGGGTTTCCTTTTCAATATCAAAATTAAGGCTAGCTGAAAAACGAATTCCCCTCATGATCCTCAAAGCATCTTCGTTAAAGCGTTCTTGAGCCTTTCCTACCGCACGCAAAAGACGATTTTCTAAGTCCTTTAAGCCATCGAATAAATCAATGACCTCGCGGTCTTCATTTAAAGCGAAGGCATTCACCGTAAAATCACGTCTCTTTAAATCTTCTTTTAGCGAGCGAACAAATGAAACGCTGGATGGTCTACGATAATCCACATAAACATCTTCCGTTCTGAAAGTGGTCATCTCATATTCGTGACCATTCTCCAAAACTAATACTGTGCCGTGTTCAATGCCAACATCAACCGTTCTCTCAAAAATCGCTTTTGTTTCTTCCGGATAAGATGACGTCGCAATGTCAACATCGTGGATAGGACGTCCTAATAAAACATCACGGACGGATCCACCGACAAAATAAGCTTCAAATCCAGCATTTTTTATCTTTTCAAGCAGAGGGAGGGCCTCTTCAAACTCAAGTGGTAACTCTTCTAACTTCATTAGAGTAATTTTTCCAATCCATAAACTAATTTGTCACGTTTGACCACCTCTTTAATCCCTAAATTGACACCACTCATAAAAGAAGAACGGTCATAAGAATCATGACGCAAGGTCAAACCTTCCCCCTGTGCTCCAAAGATAACTTCTTGATGCGCTACGAGACCTGGTAAGCGAACACTGTGAATACGGAATCCATCGTACTCAGCACCACGAGCACCAGCCATCAACTCTTCCTCATCTGCTGCCCCTTCTGCTTTTGACTGACGACTTTTCGCAATTAACTCTGCTGTTTTGATAGCTGTACCTGAAGGGGCATCTTTCTTCTTGTCATGATGCAATTCAATGATTTCAAAATCAGGGAAGTATTGAGAAGCTTTGGCAGCAAATTCCATGAGAAGAATAGCTCCGATAGCGAAGTTTGGTGCAATCAAACCACCCAGTGATTTCTCAGAAGATAAAGTAATCAGATCAGCAATTTGTTCTTCCGTAAAACCTGTTGTCCCTACTACTGGCGCAAAACTGTTTTCTAAGGCAAAACGAGTGTTTTCATAAGCAACTTTTGGCATCGTAAAATCAACCCAGACATCAGCATCAAAGCCAATAAGATCTTCCTTATCATTAAAAACAGGAACACCGTCAAGGTCTTTTTCCTCAGCAAATGGATCCAATAAAGCTGCTAGTTCAAGTGCTTCATCCGATTTAACCATATCAACTGCAGTAGACCCCATACGTCCTTTAAAGCCTGCAACAATCACTTTAATAGCCATCTCTTCTCTCCTATTTCTATCTTTTGAAAAAGGGAGTGAGCTTTTTTCTGATATCTCAGAAAAACCCAACTTCCCCAAACGGTTCATTCGTTTACTCTCTACGAGAATGCTAATTTAATTCTTCAAAACTTTGGGTGTTATCCCAAAAGCAATAGCACCTTCACCAAGATGTGTTGCAATCACACTACCAAAAGAAACAATAGACAAATCCTGATCGAAACCAGATTCTTTTAATTGTTGATACAAGTCTTTCGCCTTATCCTCAACATTGGAGTGGATAATAACGACATTAAAATCACCCTGAGATGTCGTCTCGCGAAGAATCTCAACCAAACGTTTGATTGCTTTTTTTTCAGTCCTAACTTTCTCAAAAACTTCGATAACACCCTCATTATTGAAATAGAGAATCGGCTTAATAGACAGTAAATTACCAAGTAAGGCTGAACCATTAGACAAACGCCCTCCCTTGACCAGATGGTTTAAATCATCAACAAGGATAAAAGCAGTTGTGCCTTCAATCTGTTCTTTCAGCTTATCTATAATAACGTCAAAGTCACAACCTTCTTGCGCTAAGGTTAAAACGGTTTCTACCATATAACCCAGTGGAGCAGAGGTAATTTTTGTATCAGGAATTGCAATAACGAGATTATGGTGTTCATCTTTTAAAAATTGACTATTAGCCCAGAACCCAGAAATACCACTTGATAAAAAGAGGCCAATCACATGAGTGTAACCTTCGGACTGCAAAGTCATCAATAGGTTATTAAACTCCGCTAAGCTGGGTTGACTCGTCTTGGGCAATGCTTCATTGGTAGCCATTTTTTCATAAAAAACTGGCATGGTCAAATTCTGACCTTCCACATAGGTGTGATCATCAATAGTGACAGGAATATCTAAACAAAATAAATCAACATGTCCCTTAACAACGGAGGAAAGAGCTGCTGAACTATCTGTTACTACTGCTAACTTCATTAACTATTAAACTCCAACTTAATTCCTGGACAATCCAGAGCAATTTCCGTAACTTCATAAGTCATACGCTTAACCATTTCAAGAAGTGGGGCTGCTAACGACTCTACTTCCTCTTGAGAAAATTCTTTAGGTTCATTGATAATACGATTTTTGATATGATCCATTTGAGAGACGACTCCCGAGATCATAAATTCATCACGAACAATGGTAAATTGCAAAACAGCTACAATGGTAGTCTCTTTCTTCTCGATATTTTTCTCAATTAACTGAAAAGTCACTTCAAAATTAGTTTCCGGTGTCCCATTCTCTTTTTCCCATTCCAAATTACGCGCATTATAGTGGTATTGGTTAACAAATTCTTTTTCATGTAAAACTTCCATAATTTTCTCCTCTAGATTCAATTATAACGATTATAACATATCGTTTGATGAAATAAAAGTTTTCTAATACTTCTTCTGTGGGTGTTTGGCTACAAACTCAGGGTATTTCCCCAGCAAGTCCTCACCAGATTCAGTCAAAGCATAAGAGCGCTCATCAAATAAAGTTGCCAATTCTTCCTCGGTAAAATATTGCTTCAGAGCCGCATCCAAATCAGACCGCCTCATCTTGCTCAATCCCTTAACATCTTTAGTTTTAAAAAAATCCTTCACATCAGATGCAGTGATCAGATTGATGGAATCAAAAGCTGAGTTGATAGAGACATAGCCCCTAGCTATTAACTCTTCTAACTCCTTTTGAGCATCAATACCATAAGTCGTGTAAAAATACTTGTGGTGTGGACTTTGGGTCGTATAAGTACCAAATTGAATCCGCCATAGAAGAATAATGTGACCAGGAAGCAAACCTTCCTCTATTCTTTCCATTTGACGTTTCGCGATTGGTTTTCGTAATAATTCTGCCTCATATTTTGGCAAAATAAAAGGCATCTCAGCATGGTCGCCATAAACTTCATTCAATGTTTTCATGCATAATATTATAACAAAAAGCACCTTAATTAACTAGAAATGAGAGTTGGGCAAAAATAGATAACTCGAAGATTTCCATTTTCTCTCACCTGTTTATTCCTAGGTTCGGGCTAAAAAATTCATTTCCCAGACCGCTTTCGACCCACCTCCACACAACTCAAACAGTCAAAGGAGCGACTGTTTGAGGGCGGAAAGTACGGCTTTCCTCATTCATTAGAACGTAGGAGTTGATAGCATCAGTGCTTTAGAAAATAGAGCGGCGTTGCAACTCACGATTTTCCACATTTAAGGATTATATGACTGGAATCACTCAACCACTACACCTCGCTTAGTTGAATGAATATAATCTTTTGGATTGAATGTGATACTCTTCGCTTTCTGATTTCTAGTCATAAAAGAAGCTTTGCTTATCATATTTCCAACTTCAAGCAGTTCCATTTAACTGTTTGCGTCTCAGTTCCTCATCTGAAAGTGAATTCATTTGACTATAACTTAAAAAGGCAAGGACTTTTGTCCCAGCCTCAAACACTAACATTGATAGCATAAAATTATTCAAAACGCCGAACTAAGCTAGTGCCTTCTCTATATGGCATCATACCTTGTTAATTGATAGGTTTGAATAAGCTTATTAAGTTTAGAACCATACGATATATCTGTCGCATAAGTCCCTGTCAATGCTTTAGTAGCATCAGCATAAGACAAGGTATTACTCCTGTGCACTTCCCAATACAAGTCTCTATCTAAAAATTGAGCATAGTCCTCCAAGCCATTCTCCAAATTACCATAAGACCTAAAATCGGCAGTTATGGTATAAGGATTTCCCTGACCGTCGTCTTCCCAAGTTTCTAAAGAAACTGATTGCCCCTGATAGTTTCCTTTTATCCCAAAAAAGTTAAAGTGCGGTGATTGACTGAGCACTGACTGCCCACTATCAGATTCCAAAATGGCCTGAGCAATCATAACAGACGCATACAAGTCATTCTCTCTAGCAATGACTTGAGCTCTGGGTCCAATCTCCTCAATAAATTGTTCGGTGATTGACAACTCTGTCACTGGCTTTACTCTTTCCGGTACTAACTCTTTCATAAAAATAGCGATGGCAAAAGCCATGGCACTGACTAACAGAACGGTTTTCATTGAGTAGTACCTTCTTCTATTGCATCTTACCACTTTTACCCCTATCTAAATGTCTTCATTAGTTTAGATTTTAGCATAAGTTAAAAAGAAGGCAAACTAAAAACCAGACAAGTCATCCTAATCTGGCTGTAACCATTATTATTTTCCGAAAAAGGTTCGTTTCAATTTTCCTTTTAGAGATAAATCTGCGGAGTTTGTAGCTGCTGTTTCATCAGTATACAAGGCTTCAATGAGCTCAGAAGCATGCTTAATCCCATCAGCAACCGGACGTTTAACCAATTTTTTACCAGCAAAACGCTTAACATCAATCTCCTTATCAGAAGCAATAATAATACCTTTAGCTCGTAAAATATCATCTTCTGTCAGAGCATTCTTATCCCCACTAGCACCATTTGTTTCAACCTTTATGGTCATCCCTTTCTTAGTAGCTGCTTTTTTCAAAGCTTCTTCCGCCATATAGGTATGAATCAAGCCCGTTGCACATGCCGTCACAGCAACAATGAAATCTCCAGTATGACTGACTTGTTCCGCACTATCTTCCTTACTTGGCAGACAATCAAAAAGTTCTAAAATATCATCTTCCGTGCTTGCCTGACGCAAACGATCCGCGAATCCTACTTTAGTCAAATATTTTGATAAATCAGCAATGGCTTCTAATTGAACATCCTCTGCATCACTCGGTGCTACCACCATAAAGAAAAGATCAACCGGTTGGCCATCTGCTGCTTGGTAGGGAATCCCCTGCGATGACCGTGCAAACAAAATAGCTGGCTTATCAACAACAATATGCTTACTATGAGGCATGGCAATGCCATGACCAAGTGCTGTCACACCTTGCTCCTCACGAACCATGATACTTTTCTTTAATAAATCACTATCATGAATGATATCATGAGCTGCCAACTTAGCAATCATCTCATCAAGAGCTACATCTTTTGAAATAGCTTTCAAAGCCATAATCATCAAGTCTTTACGTAACAATTCTTTAACGGACACTCTATTTCCTCCTTGGAATGTTTTATTTAGTCTCGTTTTTTAGGGTTATGACATTCAAAACCATTATTTTCCTTTATCATAACATGTTTTACAGAAAAACTGATCTGGAAAGTGTGTTCATTTTGTGTCTTTTTTCCAGATAAAAAGCGATGACCGCTTGGTCAACGCTAAATGTGATTATTCTTAATAGTAGAATTATTTAGATTTACGTAGTAATCCAAAGAGAACACCTGAAACCACCGCACCAATCGCTACAAAGAGGAGGTAAAGGAATGGGTTACTGGTCAAAGCGATAACAAAGATACCACCGTGTGGTGCCATCAATTTGATACCAGCTAGACCAACAAGAGCACCTGTAAGAGCTGAACCAGCAATGAAACTAGGGATAGCGCGTGCTGGGTCAGCAGCACCAAATGGGATCGCTCCTTCAGTGATGAATGATAGTCCCATAACGATATTTGTCAAGCCAGAGTTACGCTCTTCTTCTGTGAATTTATCTTTGAAAAGAAGTGTTGCCACAAAAACTGCAAGAGGAGGTACCATACCACCAGCCATAACAGCAGCCATAACAACCGAACCACCATTAGCAACAGTCGCAGCAAGCGTTCCCGTACCGAAGACATAGGCAGCTTTGTTAACAGGTCCACCCATATCAACCGCCATCATACCACCTACAAGAAGACCCATAAGGATAGCTGAACTACCCGAAAGGTTTTCAAGGAAAGTGTTAAGAGCCGTATTGATAGCCGCCATCGGAATATTCACCAAGAGCATAAGGAAACCAGTAATTGCTACTCCAAGAAGTGGGAAGAGCAAGATTGAGCGAACACCGTCAAGTGAACGAGGCATACCAGCAAGGACTTTACGGAGAACAAGAATAACACCACCTGCTAGGAAACCACCAACCAGAGCTCCAAGGAAACCAGATGAGACACCTGCAAGACTAAGTGTTGCTTCACCGCCTGCTGCATAAGCCACTTTACCGAAAGCAAGACCACTGTTTGCAATAGCTCCAGCTACAAAACCAGCAACAAGACCTGGTTTTTCAGCGATAGAGTAAGCAATATACCCTGAAAGAACTGGAAGCATGAAACCAAAGGCTGCTCCACCAATTGATTTGAAGAGTGCTGCAATCTCATTATAAGAACCAAGATTTGACAACTGATCTTTAGGCACACCTAGCAGATTATCTAAAAGGAAGGCAAGCGCAATCATGATACCACCACCGATAACGAATGGCAACATTTGAGAAACCCCACCCATTAGGTGTTTATAGAAAGCACCCCCAAGGCTTGTTTTTTCTTCTGAAGCTGCGGCTTGTGCCCCTTCTTTAGCAACATAAGTATCAGCTTTACCATCAAGGATTGTTTGAATAAGTTCTTGAGGTTTTTTAATACCTTCAGCCACTGGACGTGAAATCAATGGTTTACCGTTAAAACGAGCCATCTCAACAGCTTTATCAGCAGCAACAATGACACCTTTTGCTTTTTCAATATCCGCTGCTGTCAATTTGTTACCAACACCTGAAGCACCATTGGTTTCAACTTTAATAGCAACACCCATTTCAGCTGCTTGTTTCTTGAGAGCTTCTTCAGCCATGTAAGTATGAGCAATACCAGTTGTACATGCTGTTACCGCAACGATAAAGTCTTGGTCGCTTGATGATAGGTTTGTTGCATTATGTTGTACAAGCACTTCTTCTTGTTCTGCTTTTTTATCAGCTTCTTCTGCACCGTCAAAGGTTGCAATCACACCATCAGGAGTATTGATTTGACGCAATTCATCTGCAAAGCCATCTTTCATCAAGTATTTTGATAACTCAGCAAGTGCTGCAAGATGAGTATCGTTAGCCCCTTCTGGAGCTGCAATCATGAAGAAAAGATAAGTTGGTTGACCATCAAGGGCTTCATAATCAACACCAGAACTTGATTTAGCAAAAAGAACTGTAGGCTCAACAACAGCTGTATTTTTTGAGTGAGGCATTGCAATACCGTCACCTAATCCAGTTGAAGTCAAGGCTTCACGAGCCATGATACCTTCTTTAAAAGTTGCAAAGTCATTGACCACGCCTTCTTCGACTAAACGGTTAATCATTTCATCGATAGCTGCTTCTTTAGTGCTAGCTTGAAGGTCCAAAATCATGACATTTTTATTCAATAAGTCTTGAATTTTCATTGTTTTTCTACCTCTACTTTTTCATAAGTTTCTTTAATAAAGTCAATATTTGCTAAGTCGTCCGAGAAAGTTGTCGCTGTTCCACAAGCCACTCCCCATTTGAGAGCTTCAAGGGCATCACCAGATTTGACAAGCTCACCTGTAAATCCTGCTACCATGGAATCACCAGCACCAACAGAATTCTTCACCTGACCTTTAATCGGTTTAGCAAAGTATGCAGCGTTCTCAGTTACAAGAAGTGCCCCATCTCCAGCCATTGAAATCAAAGCATTTTGAGCACCCATTTCAAGGATTTTACGCGCATAAGTTTCAATATCCTCGAGTGTTTCTAAGGTGACATCAAAGATAGCTTCTAATTCATGGTTATTAGGTTTCACCAATAATGGTTGGTACTCAAGCGAATCCAACAATGTTTGTCCCTCAAAGTCACAAACAATAGCCGCTCCTGCTTCTTTAGCAATAGGCAAAAGGTCTTTATAGACCTGGTTTCCGAGGTTACTTGGTGCAGAACCAGCGAAAACAACAACGTCATCAGCTGTTAAATGAGCCAACTGATCTTTCAAAGCTGCTAGTTCCTGTTCAGAAATAACCGGACCAGTTCCATTAATTTCTGTTTCTTGATCAGCCTTGATTTTAACATTGATACGTGTATCCTGTGATACTGGAACAAAGGCCGTTGAAATCCCTTCTTTTTCCAATTCATCTGTGATAAAACGACCTGTAAAACCACCAATAAATCCTGTAGCTGTATTATCAATAGCCAAACGCTTTAAAACACGGCTAACGTTGATACCTTTACCACCAGCGTACTTATCATCACTATCCATACGATTAACTTGCCCAACCTCAACGACATCAAGGCGCACGATATAATCAATAGACGGATTTAAAGTAACGGTATAAATCATACTTCAATAACTCCTGTCTTTTCTTTAATAATAGGTAATAGGGGGTGATCACAGTGATTTGTGATAATGGTGACATCACTTAACGAGGCAACATTGATGAAGGAAACCTGCCCCAATTTAGAAGAATCTGTTAAAATGTAAGCTTTTTTAGCACTAGCGATAATGCTTCGCTTCACCACAGCTTCTTCCATCTCAGGTGTCGTGATATGTTCGGAATCAATACCATTCATTCCTAAAAAGGCTTTATCAAAGTTGAGACGGCTCACTTGCTCAACGGCGATTTGTCCGACACTAGCATCTGTTGTATTTTTAATAAAACCACCAATAATTAAGGTTTTTATATTTTTATCAACAAGCTTAGCCGCATGGTGAATAGCATTGGTCACAACCGTCAAACCTTCTTGATTTAAAAGGGGAATCAAAAGTTCAGTTGTCGAACCTGCATCCAAAAAAATCACATCTCCATCTTGAACTAATTCAGCAGCTTTTTGAACCAAAGCTTTTTTAGCTTGAATGTTTTTGATAGCTTTTTGACGAATATCAGGCTCATCTTGAAGAGTATGAATTTTCTCAGCCCCACCATGGACGCGATGAAGTTTGCCTTCAGACTCCAGTTCATCCAAATCACGACGAACAGTCGATTCTGAAGTTTCCAATAAATCAACCAAATCTTCTAAAACCACATAATCATCGAGAATAATTTTCTCCATAATTAGGTGTTTTCGTTCGGTTTTTAAGATGACACTCACCTCCTACTGCAATCGTTTACAGTTGCCATTATACTCCTTTCATAAAATATGTCAATAGAATTCTGTCATTTTCTACCATTTTCTTTCAGTTTCATTCTTTTTCATGTACTTTCTTTTTTAATTTTTTTTGAAGGTATAGAAAAAATTGATAGCTTCTAGCTGTATTTAAGCATCATAAAATCCAAGTCAACTGACTTGGATTTTAATAATTATTACAATTAGTATAGCTTCTCAGCTCATTATAGCTAGCTTTACAGCCATATTAGGCCCTAAGTATTAGCAGGTGTTCTTTCGATAGATTCACAAAATGTTCTCAGAAGGTTGGATTAATCTTTTATCAATGACGTCGAATGCACGATACGGTTATCACAATCTGGATAAATGTATTTGATAGCTTCGTTGACAGCTGTCGGTGCTTCTCCGAAGCCTGTTGCGATTAAATCAGCTTTTCCTGGGTATTCCGCAGCATCACCGATAGCGTAAACACCATCCATACTCGTTTTTAAGACTTGGTCCACAAAGATACGATTGCGTTTGTAGTCAAGATTCCAGTTTTTTAAATTCTTATTATTAGTTGAAAAACCAAAGCTAACAATTAAAGCATCCAATGCTAAATCAACAATCTCTTCTTCTTTGATTTTTTGAATACGCAAACTACTTGCTCTGCCATTTTCCCCAGAAATCGAAATAGGAATATATGGTGTCATCATCTTCACGGAAGAATTCTTCATCACTTCAACACTGTGTTCATGAGCGCGAAAAGCATCCCTGCGATGAACCACCGTAACGCTAGCAGCTACGGGTTCTAACATATTAGCCCAGTCCACAGCAGAATCTCCACCACCACAGATGACAACATTTTTACCGATAAAAGGCTCGACCTGATGAACATTATAGTAAAGATTGTCGTCAGCATAGACGTTTTCATCTTCCAGTCCAAGAGGACGTGGTGCAAAAGCCCCATTGCCACAGGCAATGATAATCGCTTTTGAGTGGTGTTCCGCCTTGTTGGTTTGAATACTGAAAATCCCATCTTTTTTTTCAAACGTTTGAACTTCCTCTTTGAGACAGATAGTCGTTCGATCGTCAAAACGCTCTACTTGCTTAATCAAATTTTCCGATAACTGTCCCGCTGTGATAGCTGGATAGGCAGGAATATCATAGATAACCTTTTCAGGGTAAAGCACAGCTGGCTGTCCACCCAGTTCAGACAAGCTTTCAATGATTTTAACCTTCATTCCTCGCAAACCAGCATAAAAGGATGCAAAAAGCCCAACTGGACCACCACCAATGATGGTAATATCATAAATAGTTTTTTCTGTCATTTTAGTCTTTCTTATCTTTCATTTCATCAAGTTCACGTTTGATCATTTCTAAAATCTCAGCTTCCTCTTTAGAAAAATTATAAGCTTCCAAAAGGTCCGGTCGTCTGAGGTAGGTTTTACGGAGACTTTCTTCCAAACGCCAGCGACGAATATTCTTATGGTGACCGCTCATGAGCACATCTGGTACTGTCATGCCACGAAAGTCATAAGGACGAGTGTATTGTGGGTATTCCAATAACCCTGATGAAAAACTATCATCTTGGTGGCTAGCTTCTTTACCAATCACTTCTGGTATCAGACGAACCGTCGCATCAATCATGGTCATGGCAGCCAATTCTCCACCAGTGAGAACAAAATCACCGATAGAAATTTCATCTGTCACCAAGGTCTTGATACGCTCATCATAACCTTCGTAATGTCCGCAAATAAAGATTAGCTCATTTTCTTGTGCTAATTCCTCTGCATAATATTGGTCAAACGTACGACCAGCTGGGTCTAGTAAAATCACGCGAGGATTTTTAGCAGCGATTTTATCATAAGTATCAAAAATAGGCTGCGCTCTTAAGAGCATACCCTGACCACCACCATAAGGTTCATCATCCACATGCCGCGCTTTTTCTGCATTTTCTCGAAAATTATGGTAGTTGATTTCTAACAAACCCCGCTCTTTCGCTTTACCAACAATCGAGTGTTCCAAGGGAGCGAACATGTCTGGAAAAAGGGTCAAGATATCAATTTTCATCGTCTAAACCTTCCATAATCTCTACATCAACACGATTGGCTGCGACATCAACATTCAGCACAACTGATGGAATATAGGGTAACAAGAGATCCTTCTTCCCTTTACGTTTAACCACCCAAACATCATTGGCACCTGGTTGCATAATTTCTTTAATTTGACCGATGAGGACATCATTTTCATAAACATCAAGTCCGATAATTTCATGGTAATAAAACTCATCTTCAGCTAAATCCGTTAGATTTTCCTCAGCAACTTTCAAGACAGTTCCCTTATACTTCTCAACATCATTAATATGATAGAGCCCTTTAAATTTGACGATATCAAAATTTTTCTGTTTACGGTGGCTAGCGATTTCCACATCTAGAAGGTGCTGGTCCTTATCATCAAAAATGGATAGCTGGCTACCTTTTTTAAAACGCTCTTCTGCAAAATCCGTCACAGAAAGCACTCGCAATTCTCCTTGCAAACCTTGGGTATTTACAATTTTACCAACGTTAAAATAATTCATTTTTTCTCCGTTTGTTTACTCTTACTTATCATCCTTACTGACTTTTCAATAGCATTACGTAAAGTCAGTAACCTCTACTATTCTATCACTTTCAAACCAAATTTGCATTATCTCTCATCTAAAAAAGAAACCAGCTCATGCTGATTTCTTAATATCTTATTTTTGTAATTTTTTCTTTGTTAAAAAAATCATAGCAATGAGCGCTAAGCAAGCGGAACCTAACCAAGCCATGAAATTATTTGACTGCTCACCTGTACTTGGTAACGCCTTTTTAGATACTTGGACTTGGCTCAATGGTTTTTGACTATTTTTACTATCTACTTTTGAAGTCTTTGTCTCCTTGCTTATTGAATTTCCTTCTCCTGCTGAAGTCGGTGTCTCCTTGCTTATTGAATTTCCTTCTCTTGCTGAAGTCGGTGTCTCTCTACTTGTAGACTGTTTGTCTACTGCTGAAGCTTCCGGTTGTTTGCTAACTGAAGTCTTTTCCGCTTCTTTCTTGAGCTTATCAGCTTTCTCAGAGTTTTTTTCGTCTACTTTAGGTGCCTCTGGCTTAGCAGAATCGTCCGAAGAAATCATCTGATCTGATGTCAGATAGATCGAGCGCTCATTTCCTGGCATTGCTTCTGAAATATTTTCCAACTCGTTAACAGAAATCTTATAGAAAGTACCGTCATGTAACCCTTGAGAAAATATCACTTTACCTTCGTTATCAGAAATCCCATTACCCATTTCCTGACCAAGTGTATTTCTCAACACAACTTTTTGTCCTGAAATTGGTTCAGCATTTTCATCCACAACAACAACTGTCACGCTATCTTTACTATAAGTTGGTTTTTTTTCACCTTTACCATCTGCAAAGAAACTAGCTCTCATCACTGATCCTGCTTCGCTCGTTCTAATAGTATGCCCTTTTACAACACCATCCACAGTAATACTGTAATTACGGCTTAAGGATAACTCTTCAAAAATGGCTTGACCATCCGAATTAGAAGTCGCAGAAATCGTTGGGCCATTAGGCCCATCGGTAATATCGCTAAGGACAACTTCTTTACCTGATAATGTCAGACCATCCTCAGCTAAAATAGTTGCAATAAAGGTAAAACCAGATTTTACGGCATTACTAGTATCCTCATAGACATACCTAGATTGTCCAGGTATTACTTCACCTATCTTGCTACCATTCAAATAGTAATTATAAAAAGTACCCTCTAAAAGTTTATCAGTAAATACAATATTCCCCATCGAATCACTACGTTTACTATCAATGAGATTACCATTACGATCCTTCAGGCTAACTTCTCTATTAGCTAACACTTCACCATCTTGATTGACGACTGTAATCGTAATCGGTTTAGTAGTATAAGTCGGTGCTCCTGTACCTTGACCAGGTATTGTAAAACTTGATGCCATTTGACCGCCAGCTTCTCCAGATCTAACTGTATAACCTTGGATAATACCATTAATTGATACAGAGAAATTGCGATTTAGAGGAAGATTATTAAAAATGACCTTACCTGAAGAATCACTAATACCACTTGCATATTCTACACTACCACTTGTAATATCATAAAGCATTATCTTTTGCCCAGCTAGTGTCTTACCATTTTCACCTAAGACAGTAACTGTAAACATAAACCCTTGAATAGGTTGGGTAATAGCATCTCCTGTAGCTTCTTCTGCCTTAACTAATGACATAGGCTGAACAAGAATCGTTGTACTCAAACTTGCTATTGTAAACAAGCTTATTAAAGAATGTGATTTACCTTTCATCATGACTCCTCTGTTAATAAAAAATTGATTTTTAAAAATAATTAACCGGTTAACTATTTTAGTATACTTCCTTCCCGAGGGCCTGTCAATGTAAAATAACAAGTATTAAAAAAGACTTAATTTATAAATATCAAACTGATTAGAACTCAATCATCTTTAACAATAGTTATCGCTT
>NZ_JBLOJT010000210.1:0-887 GCF_047785745.1 Streptococcus pluranimalium
GGCAACAGGTGGTTTTTAAGGAGAGAATAATGAAAAAATATAAAGAACTAACAACAAATGATATGGCAAAGATAAACGGAGGTAATGCAGCAGGGAATGCTGTACTAGGTGGCTTGTCGGGTTTTAGTGCAGGTATGAAATTTTGTAAAATCCCTCACCCTGTTTTAAAGGGAGTTTGTGTTGTTGGATTTACAGCAGGTAGCGGTTATTTAGCATATAAGGTAAACTAAATGATTTACATAATTTTTATCATTTTATTTTCCGTTATAATTATTTCTACAACAATTCATGCTATTTATCAAAAAAAGATTAATCGTTTAACTCCTTTTTTATTCTTTTTAATATTCTATCAATTATCTTTATCAAAACAAACGACAAATCTTTTATCAATTGTTGCCTTACTAGCCTCTTTACTTGTTTATCTTGATAAAAAAGATTGAAAAAAATTATATCTCTTTGGAAAAGTAACTGCCTTAGTCTAAATTTTAAGATTAGTCATGTTCAGCTAGTATTGTAGCTGCCCCAGTAGCTGGAGCCTTTGCTTATACTGGTGCTAAAATCGGAGGCGCTGGCTATTTAATTGCAAGACATAGTTAGGAGTAGTTATGAGTGAACTAAATTTTGAACAATTATCTCAAATAAGAGGTGGAGGAAAAAAAGCTGCAGATATTTATGTATCAGCAATATCGGGAGCTGCTCAAGGAGCAATGCTTTGTGCTCAAACTGGGGTAGTCGTTCAACTAGGAGTAATTTTAGGATGTGCTGGGGCTGGAGTAGTTCTTGGGGTAATGTTTCCTAGCTAAACAGAAAATTATAATACTTATGGAGGAAAATATAGATAAACTAAAACGTCTTCTTCGATATGGATTTGTGTTGTGCTTGGTTAT
>NZ_JBLOJT010000211.1:0-860 GCF_047785745.1 Streptococcus pluranimalium
AGCCTTCTAGGAGATCATCAACGACTTTAATATCGTGAACAGAGGCTGGTGTCACAACATAGTTGAGAATAAACCCCGACAAAGTGACCAACATATGGACTTTAAAACCATAGAACCAAAGGTTTTTAGCGGCATTATACCCAATATCAGCGACATCATTGAAAATCTTGGCGCTATGATTGCGAATAGGCTGGCAAAGCGGTAATGGAAAACTGTCCATAATCACAATAGTATCTGGCGAGATTGACCCACTCAAGGCTTGTCGAATGAGTTGAACCAACCAAATCAATTGCTTTGTTCGTCTATTAAAGCGGCTTCTTTCTAGTAAGTTATGACCAAAGAAAAGGTGACAAATCCTGTAAAAACGGCGTTGTGATGTTATCCCTAACTCAGATTGAAGTAGTAATAAAACAAGAAGTGACTCATCTGAAACTTTGGCTAAACCGATATTGCGACAATGCTTCAACGAATCGGGGCAGTAGGTCCGATAAAATGGAGAGCTGATTTGGGATAATTGGTTGATATTCCATTGTAAATGATGGGATTTAGCGGTATACTATAAGTGGCTCATTAGGACTATACTGTTTGTTTTATCACATACAGTATAGTCCTTTTGGGCTTTTTATTGTTGTTGAAAATCAACTAGCACCACGAGTTATTTTAGTAAAATTATACGCTTTTGATGTTTCTAAAAAACCTGATTTTCGGCTTTCCAGTAAAAAAAACAAATCTAGGTATTGGCACTGCCCCCCAATAATGGGACATAAGAAAAACACTTTTATACGATCGATTTTCTGTATTGAACAGGAGATAAGTCGTCTAATCGCTGTTGAATTCTAGTTTCATTATAAAATGTGATA
>NZ_JBLOJT010000212.1:0-834 GCF_047785745.1 Streptococcus pluranimalium
TGAGAAAAAAGGACAAATACTCCTATTGTCTATCAAAATTAGATCATTGTAGTCGTCGGTATCAGTGGCGAATCTTCTCAAGTGACGCCGTTTGCAAATATTGTCAGTTCTTTTGTCGCCTTATTGATTCAAGAGAAAAGTGAGTTCAAAAATCAGCAGAAACAGCTTAATCAAAAAAAACATTTCGTCCAGAAAATGCTAAACAGTAAGGACAGCCATTATGATGAGGAACTTGTAACAGAGGCCATTGATCATTATAGAGTGAATTTGATGGAGGAAAATGCTTGTATTTTATGTAAAAACCCAAACATTTTGGAAAATGTACTAGATAATCATGGAATCTTTTCTTATCACGGTTTTTATTTCTGTCTCGTTTCTTCCGAAGTACACTCTATTGTTAATGAACATTTAGACGCTATGGCATTGAAAGAAATGATTGTTGTTAGCGAGCCGCAACTTCAGATAGCATCAATGATTGAAGAATCACTGGAACATTGGTATCTTGCAGACTTTTTTCAACTACCTAATAAGGTTACCCCATCAGATGTCAAAGCATTTACTTTTTTCAATTCGGCATCTGAAAAATTAGTTGATGACGTTTTAGATAGTGTCAAAGAAATATATCAAGATTATTATGAAACACTCATTGTATTTGCTAAGACTAACTGTAACTATAATGAAACGTCAAAGCAGCTCCATATCCATAGAAATACACTAGCTTATAGATTACAGCGCATTCACGACATAACGGGATTAGATCCTAATGTATGGTATGAGTTAAGTAAGCTTCTATGGTATTTTATGGCTAATCATAAAAAGCAAGCTTAAAGTTTA
>NZ_JBLOJT010000213.1:0-833 GCF_047785745.1 Streptococcus pluranimalium
GTACACTAGCTGTTGTGACCTCATAAGTTTTGATAAGTTTTGATTGTCTATCGACACCAATATGGTTTTTATAGCCAAAATAACGGACGTCACCTTTGCGTAGCCAAGTCGCATCTAGTCTTTTTGCTCCGTTTAGCCTTGTTCCAACCGTCTACCTTTTCGCCTTCCTTGATGTTCTGATTGTCCTCACGTGAATGGCGTTGTTTAGGGTATTCGACAAAGGAAGCCTCCACAATCTGACCTGAATGGGCAATCAACCCTTCATCTGTGAGATGGGCATAGAACAAATCGAACAACGCCTTTTCACGACCTGATTTGGTTAATTTCTCACGATAGAGCCAGATAGTTTTCGCATCTGGAACAGTGTCTTCATGACAACCAACAAACCGACGAAAAGATAGAGGATCCAGCAGTTGGTATTCCATGGCATCGTCAGATAGGTTATGAAGACGTTGAAGCAAGAGCACTTTGAACATCATGAGATAGTCTAGGTGAGGACGACCGCCACGACTGAATAACTCTGACAATAAAGGAAGTAAGATAGTCCAATCCATAATGGCATCCGAACGTTCTAAGGGACTACCTTTCTCTGATAGTTTTGACAAGATTTTTTCATCGTCTGTGAATAAATGCATGACAGCTCTCCTGATTACTTTTGATTCTATTATCTCATTTTGGGGAAATTTAGGGAGTTTTTAGAGGTGCCCTTAAAACAATATAATTTAAGAGGAACACTTCTTTTTTAAACAGCGATAAAGCACCAAAAAGAACATTTGCTACTACTATCAGTCCGGTAAAGGAGGCCATAAGACTTAACCAATGACAGATATAAG
>NZ_JBLOJT010000214.1:0-830 GCF_047785745.1 Streptococcus pluranimalium
GAAATAGGGTTCAAGTTGAGCCCATTCTTGATCGGTTAAATCAGTATCATATGCTTTTTGTGCCATATCTTTAGTTTAACATTTTTTATTAATACAGGTTCTTACTTCTGGCTTATTTTCCTATTTTTGGGCGCACTAAGCCCATGATGGCAATACCAGTCGTTTGATTTGCTCAAAACGACAGATAGTGTAGAGCAGGTTAGTTAAGGTCACATTGGTTTTAGCTCGTGCCTTCCCAAGTGCTCGACAGCTCCTACCCTTCATGCTCGTTTCAATTAAGCCAAAAACATGCTCAACGCGATAACGGACTTTGGCAATATGACGATTAATGACCGTATCAGTCTCAGTCAACGGTTTATTTCTAAATGCACGACGAACCGTGTGGGGGCGACAACCTTCTGGTACTGATTGTCCAACATAAGCACTGTCATCAAAAACCGCTTCATTGGTATCACACAGAGCAGCTAGGACATTGGAGTCGTCTACACTAGCAGTTGTGACCTCATAAGTTTTGATAAGTTTTGATAAGTTTTGATAAGTTTTGATTTTCTATCGACACCAATATGGTTTTTATAGCCAAAATAGCGGACATCACCTTTGCGTAGCCAAGTCGCATCTAGTCTTTTTGGCTCCGTTTAGTCTTGTTCCAACCGTCTACCTTTTCGCCTTCCTTGATGTTCTGATTGTCCTCACGTGAATGGCGTTGTTTAGGGCATTCGACAAAGGAAGCATCCACAATCTGACCTGAATGGGCAATCACTCCTTCATCTGTGAGATGGGCATAGAACAAATCGAACAACGCCTTTTCACGACCTGACTTGGTTAATTTT
>NZ_JBLOJT010000215.1:0-822 GCF_047785745.1 Streptococcus pluranimalium
TAATTATTGCAAGGATTTAGTTCTGTATTGAACAGGACTAAATCCTTTTAGTTTTACTTTGATTAGTTTGTTGTTGTAGCGAAAAATATAATTTGTAATAGGCTTGCTCAAGATTATCAAATACTTGATGGAACTCTCTTATCCAATGATTCTAAAAAATGCCAAACGTTGGAAATAAGCTATTTTAGACAAAGCAAAAAGCCTCAATTGAAGCTTTTTGACTAGAATCATTTTATGGTAAATATTTACCTGAAGCTAGATAGAGTTGATACCATTCGTGGTGTGTCAAATTAACGTCTGCAGCAGTCGCAACATCAATCAAGTGTTGTGGGTTCATAGTACCTACGATAGCTTGCATTTTAGCTGGGTGACGAAGAATCCAAGCGATAGCAATAGCTGCTTTAGAAACGCTATATTTGTTGCCTAATTCTTCAAGAGCTTTATTCAGTTCTGGGAATTTTGGATTATCAATGAACGTTCCTTCGAACATGCCGTATTGCAATGGTGACCAGGCTTGAATGGTAATGTCATGTAAGCGACAGTAGTCCAAGATACCATTATCACGGTCAATAGACATGTCAGTCCCTTTATTGTTGAGATAAAGAGCTTGGTCAATCATTTGAGATTGTTCAAGAGATAATTGCAACTGGTTGAAGACCAATGGTTGTTTGACAAATTTTTTCAAAAGTTCGAGTTGAAGGGGTGGCACATTGCTGATACCAAAGTAACGAACTTTACCAGATCTTTCCAATTCGTCAAAAGCTTCCGCAACTTGTTCTGGTTCAAAAATCAAGTCAGGACGATGAAGCAGAACAGAATCTA
>NZ_JBLOJT010000216.1:0-802 GCF_047785745.1 Streptococcus pluranimalium
ACACCTCAGATATACGACATGCCCGTCGTACCAAAAAAACACCTTATCTTAAGATAAAGTGTTATGTTGTTTGATTGAACAAGTGGGATGGACCCCTTCTGCATTGCGATGGTCAAAGTTCAAATCCTGTAAGTCTTCAGGAAGCTCTTGCCAATTCCCTAACATGAGTAAGGAGTGATATTGCTGTAAATCCTCGTCACACTCTTCACACCAACGCTTATCATCTGTACGCCAAAAGGCAGACATAAGGTTAGACTTACTATTAACCTTTGGAAATTGTTCCTGGAACGATTGCCATTCTTCTTGGTAATAAGCTAAGCCATCCTCATAAGTTTGGAACTCTCTAATAGCAGTGATATCGTTTTTCCAATCCTCTAAGAACCACCAAGGTTCAAAGTCGCCATACATTTTGATCACTTGATAGGTCATAGCATGTACTGGGTCTTCAGTTCTTTATGAAAATTATCTTATCCTTCGCTTGAATAAAAACTAAGATAGCTCTATAACAATTTGAAACAACATCTTATTTCTTTTTCAAACGACTATAAGAGAATATTTCCGATAATAACGTTACCCTTTTCCTTTCTATTACAGTTTGATTATACCATCAAATATAAAGATTCCAAACGATTCTCCAAAATCTCTTGGTGTGGTCTATTATATACGATTATAGCTTAATGTGATAATAATTTGCTTGAATAATACTACACAAATACGAACCTTATCTGGTTAACTATCAGCGATATAAGATTCTTTTCGCTTTTATAACAAAAAAACCGAAAGCCAAAACTTTCGATTTTGA
>NZ_JBLOJT010000217.1:0-790 GCF_047785745.1 Streptococcus pluranimalium
CCTAACTTAATTTTACAAATGAGGAGTCATAAACAAACCTTCTTCTGTTTCAAGCTTTTTTTGTTAAACTATTAGAAAGGAGACTTATATGACATACGAATTTTGCTTAGAATATGGGACCTATCCTTTAAAGGATATGCGAACTAACCTTGATGAGAAAAATGAAGTACCTGATTTTTTCAAGGACAATACAAGGTTAGTGGAAAAACTAGACCGTCTCAACGACCACTTTCATCAACTCTTTCTCGTTATCGAATCCCAATTCTTCTTTGTAGGACACGATAAACCAGAACTCTTAGAATTGGTCAAAAAAGAACATGCTGAAATTGTATCAATTTTAGAAAAAGACTATCCAGACGAAGATATTACAGTAGAACGGTTTTATTGGGAATAAAAAACCAGGATTTCTCCTGGTTTTTAGTGTTTATGCTTATTTGATGTATTGTGACACAAGGCCTTCTGCTTCTAAGAATTCGCGGAATTGTACCAATTCTTCAGCTTCGTATTTAGCTTTGAAGTCAGCGATTTCTTGTTCTGAGAAGAGTTTTGAATCCAAGGTCATCACTGGAGCTTCTACTGGGATTGGACGATCTTGTGTGAGGCGAGCATCAATGACAATAGTACGACCAGCTTTGTTAAGCTCAACAGCTTCTTTCATGACAGCATCCATATCTTCAATGCGGTCAACACGGAAACCTACAGCACATTGTAGCTTATCTATGACGTCATCTAATGTCTTAAAGGCTCTATTTTTAAACCCACACTTACGTATCTCGGCCCAAACTTGCTC
>NZ_JBLOJT010000218.1:0-751 GCF_047785745.1 Streptococcus pluranimalium
CATAAGTCAAGTCCGTTACAAGAGCTTCAAGTGGCTTTTCTTGGTTAAACTGTCTATCTAAGAGATTTGGAACGGGGGCTTCATTCTTCCCTTTAGAATGCTGTTTGAAGACAGCCTTCTGGTAAACTGTCACTAAATTCAGTCTCTTCATGATGCGACGAATCCGACGACGAGACAAGTTGATACCTTGTACTTCCAGACATTTCTTAACCTTCCTAGCGCCGTACCTGGACTTACTTTCGAGGAAAATACGCTTCACCATTTCTTCAAGCTCCATTTCAGATACTGGCTCTACAGCCCTGTAGTAATAGCTGGAATGAGGAATGTTCAAGCATTGACACATGGCTGAAATGCTATAGTTGTCCTTGTTAGCAGTGATTATTTGTCTTTTCGTGCCATAATCACTGCCGCTTGCTTTAGGATATCTAATTGCATTTCAAGTTCTTTATTTCGTTTTCTGAGTTCCATCAGCTCACGCTGTTCATCGGTCACATTATCAACAGTTTTAAATGATCCAGTCGTTCTTGCCTGTTTGACCCACTTGTCAAAGGTTGAGGAGGTTAAATCATATTCTTTGATAAGCTCACTGCGTTTTCTTCATGCATTTTATGCAGGTCAACGATTTGTTGTTTAAACTCGTCTGTGAAGGGACGGCGAATTTTTCTAGACATAGCTTTTCTCCTATTTTCTTTAGTGTAGAACACTTTATAGATTCTGTCTAGTTTAGTGTAACCAATTCAAGATTTCAGAG
>NZ_JBLOJT010000219.1:0-744 GCF_047785745.1 Streptococcus pluranimalium
TTTAAACACTCAAAAAGAGAGAACCGGAACGATTCTCTCTAGATGTTAATTATAAGTCACCCACTACAGTTGACGAAGTGCCAGATAATGCCTGTATCGAATGGTTCCATTCCGTCCTAAAGTCTGAAACCTTCTATCTCCATAACTGGAGAAACTTAACTAAAGATAGTATAACAGATATTGTCAAAAATGACATCACATTTTATCATGAAACTAGAATTCAACAGCGATTAAACGACTTATCTCCTGTTCAATACAGAAAGTCGGTCGTATAAAAGTGTTTTTCTTGTGTCCCATTATTGGGGTGCAGTGCCATTCTCTCTAGATATTAGCTATAAGTCACCCACTACAGTTGACGAAGTGCTGAAAAATAGAGAGAATCAAACTGACTCTCTCATATAACAATATTAAGACTTTAAAATTCAAAAGCACATTACACAGTAAATGATATTAAAATAAGAATACGATAACGGAGAATAAGGGATTCGAACCCTTGCGCCAGTTACCCGACCTAACGATTTAGCAAACCGTCCTCTTCAGCCTCTTGAGTAATTCTCCTAATGGGCACGAGTGGACTCGAACCACCGACCTCACGCTTATCAGGCGTGCGCTCTAACCACCTGAGCTACGCGCCCAAGCCAAAATAGCTTGGTTTATAAATTAATTTTATAAAGCGGGTGACGAGAATCGAACTCGCGACAACAGCTTGGAAGGCTGTAGTTTTACCACTAAACTACACCCGCA
>NZ_JBLOJT010000022.1:0-21843 GCF_047785745.1 Streptococcus pluranimalium
TGACATTCTCAAGTTTCCCTTGATGAACTTTCGTTCTATCTGCGGCGCCTTTCCTAGTCAGGTTGTGATTTTCTTCAAGTATTAGTCTTTTCTTTTATTATAAATGAAAAGCAAAAAACACGATAGCATTATACTAACGTGTTTTGATACTATGCTATGATTTACGTCTCCCTTTAAAGGCCATTTTAAAGAATTGTTTGAAGCTCATCAAGAAGGATTGCCCCATCATGTAGGTCAACATTTTAGACATGACCATCCATAAGAAGACCGACAAAAGGATAACCAAAATCCAGCCATATTTGCTTTCCGTAAAGACTGTTGGTAGGGGAACATTAATCCCGAAAAAGCCCGTCACAACACTTGGGATAGTCATGAGTAAGGACACAATCGTCAGCATGGTCATGGTATCGTTTAGATCATTGTTTAAGATGTTATTATAAGTTGCGGTTAATTGTGCCAAAATCTCAGATGTCATCTCGGTCATCTCAACCAGCTGCTTAGCTTCAACCAAGGCATCGTCCAGTTGCTCTTTTTCTTCGTCATTTAGATGAAAATAGAGGGATTGATTCTTGATCCGCTCAATACTAACCGCATTTTGTCGACAGGCAGAAGCCAGAAAAACATTGCCTGTTTCAATATCCGATAATGCTAAAAGCCCTTGTTTAGTTGTTTTGGCTCGGAGTTGCTGATTGATCACTTGGCGCTCATGGGTTAGTTTTTCAATCACTGAAAAATAAGGTGTTGAAATTTCCACAAGACTAGAAAATAAAAAATCATACAGGCTCATATCATGGTTATCTTGGGCTAAGGCTTGTAAGCGTCTGACGATGTAGTCTGTTTCTTTGGTAGACATACTGATCAAGCGATTATCTTGGGCAATAAAGGTAATTGGTACCGTTTGAAAACTGTTATCTTCCTTAATAAGCTTTAAAACATTATAAATCAAGAGGAGCTGACCCGTTTTACGATTGTACTCCACATGGGCAAGTTCATTCTTATCAAGGGCATAAGCTGCTACTTCAGGGTCGATACCATAATCCATAGCAATTTTTTCAGCATCTCTAACTTCATCGATATCAATATCAATCCAGCTAAAGCTATCGAAATGTTCTCTTGTAATCATCAGAAACCTCGTCTTGTTGTTTTTACTAGTATATCATGCTCTTGATCATTTTTCTTCTCTCTTATTTAAGGAAATGATAGTATAATAGAAACAAGATTATTTCGGAGATGCCTTATGGCTATTTCATATAAAAAAGAAGATCAACTTGAAAGCATGTTTGAAAGCGCCTAACGATATAGTCGGTATCCTTGGTTGACATGCTAATCAAACGATTATCTTGGGCGATAAAGGTTATCGGTACCGTTTGAAAACTATTATCTTCTTTGACGAGTTTTAAGACATTGTAAATCAAAAGCAACTGGCCCGTCTTGCGGTTATATTCCACATGAGCAAGTTCATTTTTATCGAGGGCATAGGCCGCTACTTCAGGGTCAATGCCATAATCCATAGCAATTTTCTCAGCATCTCTAACTTCATCGATATCAATATCAATCCAGCTAAAGCTATCGAAATGTTCTCTTGTAATCATCAGAAACCTCATCACTTTCTGAATTCTAGTATAACATGAGAGAGCTAAAATTTCTGCCATCATTTATTGAAATGCATCACCTTCATCTGAAATTAACAAAAATGAATTGGCAAACAGTCCTTTCTACTATGCTAATATATCTTGCTAGATAAAGTTGACTGTCTATCCTCTTGATGAAAGATCAGACTTCCTTTTAGAGAATGTCAAAAATACAGTTAAGTCTTTCCTAATCCTTACTTAAGATTTAGTTAAGAAATAGCTTATGAATACTTAAAGTCTCTTTTTATAATAAAAGTATCAAAAAATAAGGAGAAACTTATGTCAAACTTATCAAACAAAGTATCTAATACAGCAAATCAATCTTCCAGCAAAAGGCCCTTCCGTCAAGGCAAAGGTGGTTTAGTTTCTATGATTATGGCTAGTGGAAGTATACTAGTCCTAGCTCAAGGAAATCAAGTCCTTGCAGAAGATATGGTCACACCTCCAACAAATAGCATACCTTCGACTATGACCACCATGACTAATAAAACTTCCGAAATGCCCGCAGAGATGACTGCTATGGAAAATAATCAACCAGCCATGATGAGCGAACCAAGTGATACTTCTGGATCTATGATGATGAGTGATATGCCAGAAAACATGTCTGCTCAACCATCAGCAAACCCTACTACTATGGCAAGTGACACAATGACGGAACCAAAGGTTACAAGTCCAAAAGAAGTCACTTCTGCTGTCAATCAATACCTTCATGAGGAGATCAGTGTTCCTGATAAATATGTTCAAAAAGCTGATTTCCCCGGTCCATTCACTGCCGGTGTCAACCAGGTCATTCCCTTTGAAGCCTTTGGTGGTGATGGCATGTTGACTCGCTTACTTTTAAAATCCTCTGATGATGCTCCTTGGTCAGATAATGGCTCAGCTATGAATCCAGCTCTACTTCCTCTGGAAAATCTATCCAAAGGAGAGTATTTCTATAACCTAGAGCTCGACGGTCCTCTTAAAGGCAAAATGGATGCTGATCTTTTAGACGCCTTAAAAGCATTGACTGACCAAACCATCACCGGCAACGTTCGCGTTTATGCTGCTAAAGATAAGATGCCAGATTTAAGCAGGGTAATTGCTAGCAAAATGGTTTCCTTACAGTTCCATCGTGCAAACATGATGACTGATAAAACTGATAAATCTATGGCAAATCAAATAGACAAGCCAAACGTGAGCAAAATGGACATGACCAAGAAAGATGAGATGTCCTCTAAAGCTAGCATGCCAAATGATGGCAAAATGTCAGCTACTAAAGAGCAAAAAACAATGACCTCTAACATGATGAAACCAAAACAAATGAGCGATAAAATGGCTAAAGGACAATCAGAGATGGCTAAAGGGAAGCTCCCAATGACTGGTGAGACTAACCATAGTCTCTTAACAGGATTTGGTATTGCGACACTTTTAGGAGCTTTAGGTCTTTTACTAAAAGGCTTCTTGACTAAGAAAGCAAATCAATAATCTGTCACTGAAAAATCTTAGAAAAGCCCTACATTTTAATGTCTTTAGGACTTTAAAAACCAGTTGGTCTTCCATCAAAATAGTGTTATACTTAGCAAAGTATAGCACTATTTTAGTCATGTTATTTCAAAGATAAGGATTAAAAGGATGACACATTCTATTCTTTTGGTTGATGATGAACCTCAAATCATCGATATTAACAAGCGTTACTTAAACCAAGCTGGTTTTGAAGTTCTTATAGCAAATAATGGTCTTGAAGCATTGGATATTTTCCGAAAACATTCAGTGGACCTCATTATCAGTGATATTATGATGCCAAAGATGGATGGCTATGATTTTATTTCTGAAGTACTCAGCCTCAAGGAGGACCAAGCCTTTTTGTTCATCACTGCAAAGACAGCTGAACCGGACAAGATTTATTCTCTCAGTCTAGGAGCTGATGATTTTATCTGCAAACCCTTTAGTCCTAGGGAGTTGGTGCTTAGGGTCACTAACATTTTAAAAAGGCTATATGGAAGGCAAGGTCAACAAGAGGACCTACTCATTGGTGACTTAGCTATCAATCATCAGACACGTGACGTTTCTGTCAATGGTCATTCACTAACATTAACAAACAAGGCTTTCGATATCCTATGGCTCTTGGCTCATCAACAAAATCGTGTCTTTTCCAAGTCAGAATTATATGAAAGTGTCTGGGATGAGACCTTCATTGAGGATACTAACACGCTCAACGTTCACATCCATGCCTTGAGAAATGACTTGGCTAAGCATAGCACTGATCAGACCCCTAGCATAAAAACTGTTTGGGGGTTAGGCTATAAACTCGAGGTGGCACCATGACACTTAGATATTACTTAATCACAGGGCACTTCATAGCTATCTTAATCACCCTGATCGGGGTTTTCTTAGGTCTTAATTACATGGTTATCGAACAAAAACAAGTTTTCTTCATCATGGCCATGGTCATCACAGCTAGTCTACTTGGAGCACTTTTTAGCCTCCTACTCTTAACTAAAATCACTAAGTCCTTGTCGCTCCTCATTTCCAAGATGGATGCCCTTTCTGAACGCCGTTTTCAAACTAATATTTCCATCACCTCTCCTCAAGAATTTGCTCATCTTGATTTGGCTTTTACTCGCATGGCTCAATCCCTCGAAGAAAGTTTTGCTTCTTTAACAGAAAGCGAACGTGAAAAAGCTTTGATGATTGCCCAATTATCACATGACATCAAAACACCCATCACATCGATTCAATCTGGTGTCGAGGGGATTCTAGACGGCGTTATCCCTACAGATGACGTCCCCCGATATCTGGAAGCAATCCATGGACAAACATGCCGTTTAAATCATTTGGTCGAAGAATTGGACTATGTGACTTCAGAAGTTTATGACAAGAAAAAGCCAGATGAAGATTTTGAAATAGTCTATCTGGATAAGCTGGTTATCGATGTTTTATCAGAATTTCATTTGCAAATCACTGAGGAAGAGCGTGATATTGATATTTCTGTCCAACCAGAATCAGCCCATGTAATTAACCATTATCACAAGCTTTATCGCATCCTTCAAAACTTAGTCAGTAATGCTTTAAAGTATTCTCCTGCTAAGTCGCCCATTACTGTTGCTCTGATTAAAGACCAGAAACAACTGACCATCACGGTTACTGACCAAGGTATAGGAATTGCCACTAAACATCAGGATAAAATTTTCAATCGCCTTTACCGAGTGGAAAGTTCACGCAATATGGCGACAGGCGGACACGGTCTAGGACTCTACATTGCTCAAGAATTAGCCCAACAACTTGGTGGGACAATCAACCTTGAAAGTCAGAAGAACAAGGGAAGCAAATTTTCCTTAACCATCCCACTTCAAGACCCATCATAAGAAAAATATAGGAAGAGCTGTTTTGACACGGCTCTTTTGCTTTAAGAAACAAAACAGATTTAGGAAACAATAGCTGCTTTAAGCTAATCTTAAAAAATGATAGTATAATAGAAACAAGATTATTTCGGAGGTGCCTCATGGCTATTTCATACAAAAAAGATGACAAATTAGAAAACATGTTTGCAAGCTTTGCCAAACTACCTGACAATATGGATTCAGATCCTAAAAAAGGAAAAAAAGACGATGACCAAAAAGAAAGTAAAAACTAATTTTTCTAAAATAGACCTTGTTTTTTATGTGGTCCTTGGTGCATTAAGTATGCTTTTAACGGATGTCCTGCCTTGGTCTTTTATTGTTAATCTCCTGATCATAATGATCCTTGCATTTTGCTTAGGCGTTCTTTTCAATTATGCCAAGTCTTGGTTGAAGTGAGGTTTTTCGTGTCATTTTTTAATCAGTTGCCCGACAGTGTTCTACAATGGATGGCTATATTCATGTCCATTATTATTGAAGCACTGCCATTTGTTCTCTTAGGTGCTATTTTAACAGGATTTATCGAAGTCTATGTCACTCCTGATAAGGTTCTGAAGCATCTTCCTAAAAACCGCTTGTTACGCATTTTGTTCGGTACATTTATTGGGGTCATTTTCCCCTCTTGTGAATGTGGTATTGTACCAATTGTCAATCGTCTCATGGAAAAAAGAGTGCCTAGTTACACAGCTGTTCCTTTTTTAGCGACAGCCCCAGTGATAAATCCCATCGTCATTTTGGCAACCTATTCAGCCTTTGGGAATTCTTGGCAGTTTGTCATCTGGCGTCTAGCAGGTGCTATCTTGGTAGCAGTTGCTCTAGGGATGCTTTTGGCTTATCTAACGGATGACGATATTAGGATACCTCCCAAAGAAGCGCCTCATTTCCACGACTATTCTGACCATAACCAACCTAAAAAACTATTTTATGCCTTATCGCATGCTATAGATGAATTTTTTGATACAGGTCGCTATTTAATTTTTGGGAGTCTCATTGCCTCTGCTATGCAAATTTACCTTCCAACACGGATTTTGACAACTATCGGCGGTAATCCTTTGACAGCAATTTTTGTCATGATGATTTTAGCCTTCGTTCTGTCTCTTTGTAGCGAAGCCGATGCCTTTATCGGGGCTAGCCTTCTCTCTAGCTTTGGAGCTGCACCTGTTATGGCATTCCTCCTCATCGGTCCCATGATTGACATCAAAAACCTTATGATGATGTGGAACAGCTTCAAAAAGAACTTTATCCTCCAATTTATCGCAGTCTCTGCGATCATTGTAACCCTTTATTGTCTCACTTTAGGAGTTTTCACATGATTCGATTTCTAATCTTAGCTGGTTATTTTGAGCTCAGTATGTATCTTTACTTGTCCGATAAGCTGGATCAATACATCAACACTCATTATTCCTATTTGGCTTTTATTGCTATGATTCTATCATTCATTCTAGCAGTTGTTCAACTCATGATTTGGATGAAAAATCTTAGGCTCCATTCGCACTTGTCTGGAAAATTCGCCAAGTTGACTAGTCCTATGATTCTTGTCTTTCCAGTTTTAGTTGGATTGTTAGTGCCAACTGTTACTCTTGATTCCACAACAGTTTCAGCTAAGGGGTACACCTTCCCAACTGCCGTTGGCTCCGTCGGTCAGGGAGAATCAGACGATGGTACCAGAGTGCAATACTTGAAACCAGATACCAGTCTTTACTTCACGAAAAATGCCTATCAAAAAGAGATGCAGCGCGAGTTGCAAGCTTACAAAAATCTCGATACCATTGATATCAAGTCTGAGAATTATATGGAGATTATGGAACTGATATACCTCTATCCTGACGTCTTTTCAGGAAAGCAGATTTCTTTTACAGGCTTTGTTTATAATGAACCTGGGCACGAGGGCTACCAGTATCTCTTTCGTTTTGGAGTTATTCATTGTATCGCTGATTCGGGCGTTTATGGCTTATCTACTACAGGTAATAGCCAAAGCTATGCCAATAATACTTGGCTTAAGGTTAATGGTACCATCAAAACCGAATACAATAGCCAACTAGAAGAGACTCTTCCAGTACTTCATATTGAAAACAGTCAGATTGTCTCAGAACCTGAGAATCCCTATGTTTATCGTGTCTTTTAAACATCCTTTAGCGGAACTATAAAGCTATAATTAGTAGCTTATCTCTAACTTTGAGTAGGTTGGGCAAAATTGCCCAACCTATTTCTAATTGTTAGCGAACGAAACAGCATCAGAAAGCAACACTCATCAGTAAACTTATATTCATTGAAAATCAAAATATGACGTTGTCAAGTTTACCTTGATGAACTTGACGCCTTTCCTAGTCAGATTTTGATTTTCAATGAGTATAAACAAAAGAAATAACAATCGTCAAAACAAAACCATCTGAAAGTTAACTTTCAGATGGTTTTTTACTGTTAACATTAAAGTAAGCCCTCTAGTAGACCTCGCATGAAATTTTCTGAATTGAAGGAACCAATGTCATCAATCTTTTCTCCGAAACCAATCAACTTAACTGGAATGTCTAACTCTTGGCGAATGGCTAGAACGACACCACCCTTAGCTGTTCCATCAATCTTAGTCAATACTAGACCTGTCAAAGGCGTGATTTTTGAAAATTCTTTAGCTTGACTGAGGGCATTTTGACCCGTTGAAGCATCCAATGCTAGAAGGGTTTCATGAGGTGCTTCTGGCACGACACGCTTAATGATACGTCCAATTTTCTCAAGTTCCTTCATGAGATTATCTTTGTTTTGCAAGCGACCAGCTGTATCAATCATCAAGACATCAATACCTTCCGCAACTGCTCGTTCCATACCATCAAAGACAACCGAAGCGGGATCAGCTTTTTCAGGACCAGTCACAACTGGAACATCCACACGGCGTCCCCACTCAACCAGCTGGGCAACGGCTCCTGCACGGAAGGTGTCCGCCGCAACCAACATGACCTTTTTACCTTGGTTCTTGTACTGATAAGCCAATTTCCCAATAGAAGTCGTTTTACCAACACCATTAACCCCAACAAAGAGCATCACCGTTAAATCATCTTGAAAATTAATGCTCTCATTATAAACACCATCTTTTTCATAGATGTCAACGAGTTTCTCAATAACGACTTGACGTAAATCTTCTGGTTTCTTAGCGTTTTCTAGTCGAGCTTCTTGACGTAAATCTTCTGTCAGCTGTGTTGCTACTGTTACACCAACATCAGACATAATCAACATCTCTTCCAACTCTTCAAAGAATTCCTCATCTACCTTACGGAAATTAGCAAAAAACTCATTGAGACGAGCAGCAAAGCCTGTTCGTGTTTTTTTCAAACTACGATTGTATTTTTCTTCCGTTGTTTCTTCGATTTCTGGTGTGCTTGCTGGAGCATTTTCCTTGGATAATTCTTGAACTTGACGCGTTGACATTGCCTCAAAGCTCAAGGTTTCACCCCGCTCGGCTGCTTCTGCAACGGCTGCTTTTTTGGCGTAATAATCAGCTATCAGTGATTCAAAACGAGAGTCATTGGATTGGGAGGCTACCTCAGTCGTCGATAGGACTTCTACCTGACTCTTAAGAACAGCTTCAGAGGTGCTAGTTTCTTCAGAAGCGGATAATGTCTCTAAAGACTGACTGGTTGATACCTCAGAAACGTCTTCCTCAACAGTATTATTAGCTTGCTCCTTGTCTAGTTCGACCTCTATCTCATCTTTCCAATCAACAGACGGATCTGCTTGATGTTCTGGAATGCTAACTTCAGCCCTTAAAGAAGTCTCAAAATCTCCTTCTTCCAACTCTTCAAAACTATCTTTCCAGTCAATTGACTCTGACGATTTAGAATCAGACTCAATATTAACTACTTCAGAACTTGATTCTGTACTATCAAGCTCATCAAGAGCTGAATCCACTTGCTCTACAAAGTCATCTTCCGACGTTGGACCCTGTTGGGCATCCTCTTCTGAAACGATAACAAGATTTTCTTCTTCAGAAGGGTTAACATCTTCCTGGAAAAAATCTTGCTTGTCTTGTTCCACTTCATCAATGATATTGTCTTTGTTTTCAAGCACTTCTTGCGAAAGCTCTTGCTCTTCTTTTTTCTCTTTTTTTCCAAATAATCGGTCAAATAATCCCATTTTATTCTCCACCTAATACGTATTTTTCAATGGCTTCCGCCACTCCTGAGTGATTGTTATCTTTGCTCGTTACTACATTAGCTGTTTCCTTTACAATAGGCGCCGCATTTTTCATCGCAACTCCCAGACCTGCCCAATCAATCATGGTCAAATCATTTTCTTCATCACCAACAGCCATGACATTTTCGCTATCAACGCCTAAGAGGTCGCATAATTTAGCTAAACCAGACGCTTTATGAACCCCTTTGGGCATAATTTCAAAAATAATTTCGCGTGATTTAAAGGCTTCAAAATTGGAAAAAATCAGCTCAGGAATTTCCTTGATTTTAGCATCTAAAAAGTCTTTATCTGTCACAATGACAATCTTATTATAGATGATGTCTTCTGGTAAATGAGCTAATTGCTCCAAAGTTTTAAAGGTCAGTAAAGGATTAGCTTCTGGATAACGTGACGGACGACTTGGTGCAGGCAAACTATAAACAGTCCCCTCACTCAAGATATCAACAGGAAGACCCAAAGCTGATAGTTGTTGATAGATAGACTCAACTTCGTGGCGTGACAAAGCTTGTTGGGCTAAGATATCTCCATCATTTCGCTGGATTAAACCTCCATTAAAAGTCACGCTATAATCCATAGGATGGTTCAAATCTAACTCTTCTAGTAAATCACCAATGGCTTTTAAAGGACGACCTGTTGTAATCACGACTTTGACACCTAATTCAGTAGCTTTCTTAATCGCTTCTTTATTAGCTTTTGATACCTTTTTTTCATCATCAAAAAGGGTATTATCTAAGTCTAATGCAACCAATTTTATTTCTGTCATCTCCAACCAAACCTTCCAAATAAGTCAAAACGGCATCGCTAGCATTATCTCCAACAACCTCATCAGCTAAGGTTTTAGCAGCTTCTACTGCATTATCAGGAACCACAGCTATGCCAGAAAAGGCTAACATTTCAAGATCATTATAATTATCTCCAAAAGCATACACATCTTGCGATGAAATCCCTTGTTTCTTACAAAGAACCTCCAAGCCAGTCGACTTATTATAAGCCTTAGGAATGATATCCATTCCATCAAAACCAGTGACAACGGCTTGAAAATCAGCTAATTTCCCATTCAAGCGTTTCGTAAAATCATGAATCTTATCCGCATCAAAGTGAGCTGTCACTTTTAAGATTTTATCGGTTACAGCGTTTAAATCAGCCCTCTGAACATTGGAATAAAAATGTTGCGCCCTTTTGATATAGCCAGCTGAAGCGTCAAGCGGGGCATAAGCACCTTTCTCGCCAGATAAAAGATAACCCTGACAATGAGGATCAGCCTGCAATTCAGACAAGATAAGCTGATAATCCTTAGGCACCATCTCAGCTTCAAAAATAACCTGTCCTTCATCCTCAACAATACAGCCATTTTCCGCGATAAAAGCCATCTTCTTTTCAAATTCTTGGAACAATTCTTTCAAAGTTAGGAGCGACCTGCCGCTCGCGGCTACAAAGAGATAGCCAGCTTCAGTCAATTTCTCCAGAAGAACAGCAAATCTTTCCTTGTCATAAGTACCATCTGGTCTTAAAAAGGTCCCATCCATATCAGACGCTACAATTTTTTTTAACACAAGATTCCTCCAGCTTCTCAATACTGATTTAACTATAGTCAAATGAATTCACTTTCAGACAAGGAACTGAAACGCAGACAGTACTGAAGTACGGCAAGTTAAAAGTGACGATGTATCAAAGTTAATTCAAAAGACTATACTAAATACCTACATAATCCCTACCATTGTACCAAAAAATCCGCTTACAAGGAAATATTACAAAAAGAGTGTGAGAAAATACTCTTGATAACTAAAAATTCGTTCAAACCACTCCAGAGTTATAAGAGGTTTGAACGAACTTCATATAGTGAGATTAGACATCATGCCCAACCACTTATCTTCTTTAAAAGATAGCCAAATATATCAGAGATTATCTCTAATTAACACCATTAATGTTCTCTGCTTCTTTCAATTTAACTGAAAGGATTTGTGACACACCAGACTCCTGCATAGTCACCCCATAAATGCTGTCAGCCGCTGCCATGGTTCCCTTACGGTGAGTCACAACGATAAATTGACTAGATTTATCAAAACGATTGAGATAATCACCAAAACGTTTAACATTTGCTTCATCAAGCGCCGCCTCCACCTCATCCAAAATAACAAATGGAATCGTTTTGACACGGATAATCGCAAAAAGCAAAGCCAGTGCTGATAAGGCTTTTTCCCCACCTGACATAAGATTAAGCGACTGAATTTTTTTACCAGGAGGTTGTACGGAAATCTCAACTCCGGCTGAAAGCAAATCACCGTCGGTCAAAATCAAGTCGGCCGAACCGCCACCAAACATCTGGGTAAAGGTTTCTTTGAAAGACGCTCTAATCGCTTCAAAGGTTGTTTTAAAGCGACTGGTCACTTCCTCATTCATCTCAGCTATAGTTTCTAAAAGCAAATCCTTAGCCTTATCGAGGTCAGCTTTCTGACCAGACAAGAAGGTCAAACGTTCCCCAACCTCATCATACTGCTGGATAGCATCCAGATTGACTGGACCCAAGGCTTTGATCGCTTTTTGCAAATCCTTGAGAGCTAGTCTTGCTTGATTGATATCTTCCAGGGGTTCAACTTGTTCCTGTGCTTCTGAGAAAGAAAGTTGATAGGAATCAATCAAATCTTGTGCCAGAGACTGTAATCTTTGTCTAACCTGCTTTTCTTGTGACTCAAGTTCAGCTTGACGGCGAATATAAGTTTCATTTTGCTGGCTCAATTTTTGCAGGTGTTCCGCGATATCTTCTCCCTGTGCTTCCAAATCTTCCAATTCAAAGCGCAGGCGAATTTGCTCCTGTTCTAGCTTAACCTTGCGTTCTTTAGCCTCTTCTAACTGCGCCTGCCATTCTGGAATCTTATCTGCTTCTAGAGCATCATTATGATGAGCTAGACTATAGGCTAAATTCTCAGCTAGAACTTTAGCTTCTTCCAAAGATTCTTTTTGCTTTGTTAAATCACGAGATAAATATTGCCGTTCACCTTGTAATTCACGTTCTGATAGCCTTAATTCAGAAAGATTATCTTGCAGTTTTTGACGTTTTTCTTCAATACTGTCCTTATCCGTCTTGATAGCTTCAATATCTTGATTCAATTGCTCTTTTTGCAAACGGATGGCATCTAATTGAGTCTCTAACTCGTTCTTACGCTGACTATCATCTGAAATAGCCAATCCTTGCTGGTTAGCTAACTTGGCTTGATAGAGTTTATTAAGGTCAGCAACTTGACCAGCAGCTTGTTGATAAGCGAAGTCAGCCTTTTGTTCGGCAAGTCTAGCTTCCTCACCGTCTTGCTTCAATTCAGCTAATTGTTGACGAGAGCATTCTAAAGCCTCTTTTAGACTAGCTAATCTTTCTTCGTCAGCCTTTATTTCAGCAGACATCTGGTTAATGTCAGCTTCCAGTTGGTCCAATTCCGGTTTGACAAAAGTCGTATTCTTTTGACGATTTGCCCCTCCGGCAAATGAGCCGCCTGGACGCAATTCTGTACCATCAAGGGTGACAATACGCACCTGATACTGGAAATCACGCGCTGCTTGATTGGCATGGTCAATCGTATCAAAAATCGCAGTCATACCCAGGAGATTACCCATGATATTACCCAAACGACTATCATAAGACACCAAATCTTTAGCCAAACCAAGAAAACCTGGTTGCTGTGCCAATTTCTCTCTAAAAGCAGGCTTCAAGGAACGTTCTTTAATAGTTGTCAGAGGCAAAAAAGTTGCACGACCATGACGCCCATCTTTCAGGAATTGGATAGCCTTCTTAGCCGTCCTTTCATCCTCTACGATGATATTTTGTGCAGCACCACCAAGAACGATTTCCATTGCAGTTTGATGTTCTGCCTTGAAGCTCAAATGTTCACTAACAGCCCCCACAATACCGCCAATGCGTCCACTATTTTGCAAAACAGCCTTAACTCCAGCAAAAAACTGGCTGTGGCTTTTTTGAATAGCTTCTAAACTATTGCGACGAGCAGTCTTACCTTTTAAAGCATCATACTTATCAAAGAGTACCGCCTGATGTCCTTGATAGAGTTCATCCTTGGCTTTCACCTCTTGCAATTGCCTTTGATAATCATCCAACAAGACTTTAACAACTTCCTTAGCCGCTTCAAAACTGGCTAAACTTTCCTTAGCCGTTTCTGTAAGACCCCTACGACGCTCTTCTAACTCCAATAACTCAGCTTGTGCCTGTTCTGACTGCTGCTGCTCCTGCAAAAGTCTGTTTTCAAGAGCTGTCAGTTGGTTAGACAAATCAGCTTCTTGACTCATTAGCCCAACGAACTGCTCACGTAGACTTTCAATAATTTGATCGGGAGATTGGGTAAACTCTGTCAAGTATGCCTCTGTCTCCTTGATGGCTTTTGCTTTTTCCTGACTATCATTGATAACAACAGCCAATTTATCTTCAATCTCGCTGATAGAGAGCTGCAAGCTACTAATCAGCGTCTCCTGCTTCTCCAGACGAGCTTTTAAATCACTCTCTTTTTCTTGTGATTGAGATTGTTGCAGCTGATTGACTTTGATTTGTTTCTCCAAATCTGCAATCAAACTGGTTAAAGCGACCAGATCATCTTGGTGCTGTTGAGAATTCTGAGATAATTGATGACGCTTAGTCTTTAAATTCTGGTTATCATTTTCAAGTTTTTGACGATCCTGATAATAAGTTTCAAGATTTTCTTTAACCTCATTTAAGCGATTCGTTAAAGACTGAAGTTCCTCCTTACCTGATGAAACATCATGAACAAGCACTTGCAAATGAAGCTCCTTACGCTCTTCTTCCAAGGAAAGAAATTGCTTTGCTGTCTGTGCTTGTTTCTCTAACGGACGAATCTGCTGCTCCAACTCATAGATGATATCTTCCAGGCGGTCCAAGTTATCCTGAGTTTGAGATAATTTGCTTTCGGTTTCCTTTTTACGGGTTTTGTATTTTAAAACTCCCGCAGCCTCTTCGAAAATAGCCCGACGGTCTTCAGCCTTACTGTTGAAAATGGCTTCAACATGACCTTGAGAAATAATGGAAAAAGAATCACGTCCTAAACCAGTATCCATAAAGAGATCATGAATATCACGAAGACGGACCTTTTTCCCCTCGATCAAGTAATCACTATCACCATTTCGGTAAATATGACGTTCAACAGAAAGCTCTTCTGGTGCATCTTTAATAAAGCCATCACTATTATCCAGCGTGACACGAACTTGAGCATAATTAAGCGGTCGACGTGTCTCTGTTCCGGCAAAAATAACATCCGGCATTTTACCACCACGTAAACTCTTAGCAGATGATTCTCCTAAAGCCCAGCGAAGACTTTCTGTGATATTTGATTTTCCAGAACCATTTGGTCCTACGACTGCTGTCACACCTTGGTCAAAGCTAACTTTAGTCTTATCTGCAAAGGATTTAAATCCTTGAATTTCAATTTCTTTTAAATACATCTTAGTCCTCACCTAGTTGGTGGAGTGCTTTTTTAGCAGCTTCCTGCTCTGCCATTTTTTTAGAACGTCCCTTACCATTACTCAATTCTTTGCCATTTGCAGTAACACGAACTTCAAACCACTTAGCATGGGCAGGTCCCTCTTCACCAATAACTTCATAGCGAATTTTGATATCCCCATCGACTTGAAGTTCTTCTTGAAGAGCTGTCTTATAATCCTTAACTTGTTCATACTGCCCTTTTTCAACCTTAGGAATCATCACCAAATAAAGGAAAGTCTTAACTGCTTCTACTCCTTTATCTAAAAGAAGAGCACCTAAAAAAGCCTCAAAAAGGTCTCCAATAATAGTTTCACGCTGACGACCACCTGACTTTTCTTCTCCTTTACCTAGTTTAATAAAGGCATCGAAGCCACAATCTTTTGAGAACCCTGCCAAACTCTCCTCGCGAACAATCATAGAACGTTGTTTAGATAAATCCCCTTCTGGCTTATTAGGGTATTTTCGGTACAAATAATCTGAGATAATCAGTTGAAGAACTGCGTCTCCTAAAAACTCCAAACGTTCATTGTGTGAAATGTTTAGGAGACGATGTTCATTAGCATATGATGTGTGAGTAAAAGCCGTATCAAGCAAGCTACAATCCGAAAATTCAATATGAAAATCCGCTTTTAATTTTACTTTTAGCTCTTCTAATTGTCCCATAAGACTCTCCTTTATTACTTTAAAATGGGGGTACTCAAACCATGGGCCTTTGATAGAACTGGGATGCATCATCTCTTTTGAGTGATCCAACTCGCACAGCAACTCATCATCAAGTCCTCACCTTACAGATAGTAATCTAACGATAACTTTAATACTCATTGAAAATCAAAATCTGATATTGTCAAGTTTACCTTGATGAACTTTAGTTCTAGCTACGACGCTTTTTCTAGTCAGATTTTGATTTTCTTCGATTATAAGTGACCACAACTTATTGTCACAGTCTTTTCTATTATACCAAAAAATAGTCTAGCCACTAGGGCTAGACTGTAAATTTAACGTTAAATATCAATTAGTGGCGTCGCCGTGTCTGGTGAGGTATCCAATACCTTGAAATCATGATTAACACCCAAATCAGCTTGCATAAGACTGGATTCCATGGTCATATGAGCTAGCTCCTTGATATTGTTTTCCTTACTCAAATGTCCAAGATAAATCTTTTTAGTCCGATTACCAAGCGTATCAATCATAGCCTGTGCACCAGCCTCATTAGATAAATGCCCAAAGTCAGAAAGAATCCTTTGTTTGGTCTTCCATGGATAGGACCCTGCTCTAAGAATCTCAATATCATGGTTAGATTCAATCAGATAGCCGTCCGCATTGGCAACAATCCCTGACATACGATCGCTAACATATCCCGTGTCAGTTAACATGACAAAGCTTTTATCATCTTTCATAAAACGATAAAACTGCGGATCTACTGCATCATGGCTAACACCAAAAGACTCGATATCAATATCTCCGAAAGTCATCATTTTTTCACGCGAAAAAATATGCTTTTGTGAATTATCTATCTTACCGAGCATATTTTTGGCATCCATAACTTCCCAGGTTTTTTCATTCGCATACAAGTCAAGATTGTACTTGCGAGCCAAAACCCCAACTCCTTTGATATGGTCTGAATGCTCGTGTGTAATCAAAATAGCATCTAAATCCTCAGGTCGTCGATCAATTTCAGCTAAAAGACTGGTCATTTTCTTACCAGTCAATCCAGCATCAATCAAAAGACGTTTCTTTGGTGTCTCCAGATAAAAAGCATTACCTGTCGACCCTGAAGCTAAAATACTGTATTTAAATCCTTTATCGGCCACCTTAGTCTTCAGCTACCTCCCATTCATCATCTACTTCTAAAATATTCTTCTCATACGGTAAAACAATGGTAAACGTTGATCCCTTACCGTAATCACTTTTAGCCCAAATAAAGCCATTGTGCTGTTTAACAATTTCTTTGGTGATTGCTAGACCGAGTCCAGTACCTCCTTGGGCACGGCTTCTTGCCTTATCAACACGATAGAAACGGTCAAAAATTAAAGGCAAGTCTTTTTTAGGAATTCCCAATCCTTGATCAGATACCGACACAATTAATTGAGTATCAGTCGTTCGCATGCTCACCTTAATCTCACCACCATCTGGTGAATACTTGATAGCATTATTTAAAATATTATCGAAAACTTGGGTCATCTTATCATTATCAATCTCAATCCAAACAGGAGTCAGATCGTAATTGCGCTTAATATCATAAGATTTTCCTGCATGCGTTTCCTGTAACTTGATACGGTCAAAACGATTTAGGATATAGGTGATAAAAGCTGTAAAGTTTGTCAATTCAACTTCTAATTCACTATTATTATTGTCAATACGTGATAAGGATAGCAAGTCTGTAATCATTCGCATCATCCGGTTTGTTTCATCTAAGGACACACGGATAAACCCCGGTGCAACAGCTTCCTTAAGAGCCCCTTCATCCAAGGCTTCAAGATACGATTTTACCGATGTCAGAGGAGTCCTTAATTCATGACTAACATTGGAAACAAAGAGACGGCGTTCACGTTCCTCCTTTTCTTGTTCTGTCGTATCGTGTAAAACGGCTACCAAACCAGATATAAAACCACTCTCTCTTTTGATAAGAGCAAAATTGACCCTCAGTACCGTAAATTCACCAAACTCATCGACACGGTGAAGCGTTACTTCGGGTGTTTTGGTTATTAAATCATGATAAGTATACGAGACATCTTCTAACAAGGTCATAATATTGATAGCAAGGTCACCTTCTTCTGATAAGTTCAACTGCTGCCTTGCCATATCATTAATCATAATGATATTACCACGACGGTCTGTTGCTAAAACCCCATCGCTCATATAGGATAAAATACTTGAAAGACGATTTTTTTCTTGTCCTAAATTTTCATGTGTTAGACGAAAAACCTCAGATAGATCGTTCAAATGTTCAGCTAAGTCCTTAACTTCAGCACTTCCTCGTGTTACCTGATTGACCACATACTCACCTGAAATCAAGGCTTGAACTTGCTCCGTCAATTGTTGCACACGTCGACTATTTAAAGAATCTCGAATAATTAAAAAAACATAAATCAGGACTAAAATTGACATTAGCCCTGCAATAATAACATCTCGAAATGAAAAAAGAAATTGATCAGTCATGAGCTTTCATAAAGTATCCCACTCCACGACGAGTGAGAATGTATTCCGGACGACTTGGAGTTGTCTCAATTTTTTCACGGAGGCGACGAATAGTCACATCAACTGTCCGAACATCACCAAAATAGTCATATCCCCAAACCGTTTCAAGGAGATGCTCGCGTGTCATCACTTGACCAATATGTTGCGCCAAATGATAGAGCAATTCAAACTCACGATGCGTCAGCTCGACTTCCTCTCCGTTCTTTTTAGCAATAAACGCCTCTGGTAAGATTTGAAGGTTCCCAATCTCGATTTCTGTCGGAGATGATTGAAGAGATTCTTCTGCCACAGTTTCAATAGTCTCAACACGACGTAGTTGGGCTTTCACACGCGCCAACAACTCTCGATTAGAGAAGGGTTTTGTGACATAATCATCTGCACCGATTTCCAAGCCAATCACCTTATCGAACTCAGAATCCTTAGCCGATAACATAATAATTGGCGTGTGACTTGTTTTACGGATCTCTTTAGCTACCTCAAGACCATCCATACCCGGCAACATCAAGTCCAAAATAACCAAGTCAGGCTTAATATCTTCAAATTTTTCAACCGCGTCATGACCATCAAAGGCTGTTTCAATAGCATAGCCTTCCTTACTCAGATTAAATTTTATAATGTCTGAGATGGGTCTTTCATCATCTACAACGAGAATTGTCTTCATAGTTAGTACCTACCTTTTTTCTGATTATAACAAATTATCCTTTAAATGGAAAACATTGACTCCCCCCACTATCATCAACCTTTATCATATCCGCCCTCGCTATTTATATCAAAGCTCTCAATAATTTTCAGAATATTTAAAATAAAATATTGACAATATCATTTCTCTATGGTATAGTAACTTATCTGTGTTATGTTTTCTAACGTAGATAATTATTATCAAAAGGAGTTTCTAATGGCACTTATCGAATATAAAAATGTTGAAAAATATTACGGTGACTACCATGCTCTTCGTAACATTAACTTAGAAATTGAAAAGGGTCAGGTCGTTGTTCTCTTAGGTCCTTCAGGATCAGGTAAATCAACACTTATCCGTACCATGAATGCTCTTGAATCTATTGAAACAGGTAGCCTAAAAGTAAACGGTCATGAATTGGCCAATGCTAGCAATAAAGATCTCGTTCAACTTCGCAAAGAAGTTGGTATGGTTTTCCAACACTTTAACCTCTATCCGCATAAAACAGTGTTAGAAAATGTTACTTTGGCACCAATTAAAGTTTTAGGCATGTCTCGCAAAGAAGCCGAGGCTGTTGCTGAAAAATACTTAACCTATGTTAATATGTGGGACCGCAAAGATTCTTACCCAGGAATGCTCTCTGGTGGTCAAAAACAACGTATCGCAATTGCTCGCGGACTCGCTATGAATCCTGAGCTACTACTCTTTGATGAGCCAACTTCTGCTCTTGACCCAGAAACCATCGGTGATGTTTTGGCTGTTATGCAAAATCTAGCTGCTGAAGGAATGAACATGGTGGTTGTAACCCACGAAATGGGCTTCGCCCGTGAAGTAGCCGATCGTATCATCTTTATGGCTGATGGAGAGATTTTAGAAGATACAACTGATGTTCAAGGTTTCTTCGACCATCCAAAAGAACCACGCGCTCAACAATTCCTCAGCAAGATTATCAATCACGCTAGTGAAAAAGTCCCTGCTAAGAAAAAAGAACGCAAAGTTAAATAGGAGGTGTGAGATGAAATCAATCAAACAACTTCTTATTGCATGCTTATCCCTAACTCTAGCTTTATCAGTTCTCTCATTTGTTCCAAAAGCAAAGGCTGAAACAAATGATAAACTGCTATCTTCTAAAGTGATTAAGCGGATTAAAAAAGCTGGAGTTCTAAAAGCTGGAGTCAAACAGGATGTTCCAAACTTTGGCTACTTCAGTGCTGAGACAGATAGCTATGAGGGAATGGAAATCGATATCGCGCGTAAGATTGCTAAAAGTCTCGGAGTCAAAGTAGAATTCACTCCTGTTACAGCGCAAACCCGCGAAGCCGTTATTGATAACGGACAAGTTGACATCGTTATCGGTACCTATACCATCACTCCTGAACGTCAGGCGTCTTATAGTTTTAGCAACCCTTACTATACAGATGAAGTCGGATTCTTGGTTAATAAAGCTAGCAAGTACACATCTATTAAGGATATGAATGGTGCAACGATTGGAGTGGCTCAAGGATCTACAACCAAAGGTCTTATAGAAGAATATGCTAAAGCTAATGATTTACATTTTGATTACGTTCAATTAGGATCTTACCCTGAACTAGCTATTTCGCTCTATTCAAAACGTATCCAAGCCTTCTCAGTTGATAAATCCATTTTATCCGGTTACCGTAGCAAGAAAACAGAAATCATTGATCAGGGATTCAATACTCAGAGCTACGGTATCGCTAGCAAGCAATCCAATAAAGATTTAACTAGCTATATCAACAACCTACTATCTGACTGGTCAAAAGATGGTAGCTTGACAAAAATCTATCAAAAATATGATTTAAAACCAGCTAAGGCTGAGGAATAAGAGAAAGGAAGGATAAATATGAATTACTTAGTAGCAAGTCCCTTTGCCCTTTCTCGCTGGGCTGACTTTTTTACCAATTTTGGTGATTTCGCCAAAGGCTTTGCATACACCTTAGGCATGTCCATCGGTGCTTTACTTCTTTCCCTCGTCTTAGGGCTAATTTTTGGCGCCATGTCATCTTCTAAAAATAAAACCTTAAAAGCTATTGCTCGCGTATATGTCGAGCTTTACCAAAACACACCATTATTAGTTCAATTCGTGGTTGTCTATTATGGTTTAGCCATCATGACAAATGGTTTCATTATGATTTCAGCTTTCTGGACAGCAGTTATCTGTGTCGGTATCTATCACGGTGCTTATATTTCTGAGGTTATCCGTTCTGGTATCGAAGCTGTGCCTAAAGGACAAACAGAAGCTGCACTCTCTCAAGGATTTACTTACAAAGAGACCATGCAGCTTATCATTCTGCCACAGGCCATTCGTACCATCTTGCCACCAATGACCAACCAAGTGGTGAACTTGATTAAAAACACCTCTACGGTTGCCATTATTTCTGGGGCAGATATCATGTTTGTGTCAAAAGCATGGGCCTATGAAACTACTAACTACGTACCAGCCTTTGCTGGTGCAGCACTGCTCTACTTCATCGTCTGCTTCCCACTAGCAACTTGGGCACGACGTAAAGAAGAAGAAAACAAGAAAGCATACAATTAGGAGGATAAATGATGTCAGTTTTAACACCAACTAATATTAACTTTATTCTTCAAGGACTTTGGTTGACCCTTTACATTTCTTTCTTATCTATTGTATTATCAACCATCATTGGAACGCTTCTCGCTGTTATGCGTAATGGGAAGAATCCAATCCTTCGCTGGATATCAAGCATCTACATTGAATTTGTCCGTAACGTACCCAATCTTCTTTGGATTTTCATTATCTTCTTGGTTTTCCAAATGAAGTCAACGCCTGCAGGTATCACTTCCTTTACCGTTTTCACATCAGCTGCTCTGGCAGAAATCATCCGTGGGGGCTTAAATGGCGTCGATCACGGTCAAACAGAAGCTGGTCTCTCACAGGGAATGACCCACTGGCAAATCTTCATTTACATTGTCTTTCCACAAGCCATTCGTAAAATGTTGCCAGCCATCATTTCACAATTCGTAACAGTTATCAAGGACACATCCTTACTCTATTCTGTTATCGCCTTGCAAGAGCTTTTCGGAAAAAGTCAAATCTTGATGGGTAAATACTTTGAACCAAGTCAGGTTTTCACCCTTTACCTCATCATCACAGCCATCTACTTTGTCATCAACTTTGCCATCTCGACCTATTCTCGTCAACTGGCTAAAAAATGGGCACAAGGGGCTGAATAAGAATAAAGGTTCTATAATTTCTGTAGTGGGTAAATCCCTTATGGAGATTATGGAGCCTTTTTAAGT
>NZ_JBLOJT010000220.1:0-740 GCF_047785745.1 Streptococcus pluranimalium
TTCTTAAAGTTTTTAAACTTCCGAAATCCAAAAGCTTGTCGTTTGATATCTTTGATGAGTTTGTTGGTTGCTTCTAGCTTCGCGTTAGAGTAGGGAAGTTCTAAGTCATTAATAATATAGCTTTTGTATTTCAAAAAAAGTTTTGAAGACCGTTCGAAACTCTTTATTCACAGTCTCCAGATGCTCCTTGATTAAGTCAAAAAAGTGGCTAGCTTGTTTCTCTTGAAAATGAAACAGTAATAGTTGATATAGGTCATAATAATAGTGCAGTTCATCAGGGAAAGGTAAAGTTTTCTGAACAACTTTCCGAGGGGGTAAGGTTTGCCTAAAGGTCCTTGAATAGAATGTCTCCAGAGATAGTTTGCGACTATCTTTTTGTAAGATTCGCCAGTGATTCTTCATCGCACGGTAAGTAAGTGATTGCGTTTCAAAGCTCTTCATGATGGCAATTCTCGTAGCCATCATAGCCCTGCTTAGGTGTTGGATGATGTAAAAGCGATCAAGGACAATACGTGCTTTTGGGAGTGAAAGAGTCCAGTGGACTGTTTCAGCCTGAGCCTAAAAATAAGAGAGCGAAGGTCTTGATAATAGGAATATAGCTACCAGACATGTCCACAGTGACAACTTCAACCGTCTCACGAACTTTTCTGGGAAATTTGTAGAAGAAGTTCTTAATCGTGGTTTGTTTATTGTCCTCAAGTACAGTGACGATTTGTCTGGTCTCAAAGTCCTGAGCAATG
>NZ_JBLOJT010000221.1:0-733 GCF_047785745.1 Streptococcus pluranimalium
TTTAGTTTGGCAAGATGACTATTTAAGCTTGCAAATTTTCATGAAAGCGATATAATATAAGTATAGAAAGCGCTTCAAGCGCAAGAAAGAGGTATCTTATGATTAAATATAGTATCCGTGGCGAAAACATCGAAGTGACAGATGCAATCCGTAACTATGTCGAATCAAAGGTTGCAAAGATTGAAAAATATTTTAACGAAGAACAAGAATTAGATGCTAGAGTAAATCTAAAAGTTTATCGTGAAAAAACAGCTAAAGTTGAAGTGACTATCCCGCTTGGATCAGTAACATTGCGTGCGGAAGATGTCTCACAAGATATGTATGGTTCAATTGATTTAGTTGTTGATAAAATCGAACGTCAGATTCGTAAAAATAAAACTAAAATTGCTAAGAAACATCGTGAGAAAGTATCTACAGCACAAGTATTTACAAGTGAGTTTGAAACAGAAGCTGCTGAAGAAGCTTCAGAAACCCGTGTTGTTAGAACAAAACATGTGGATTTAAAACCGATGGATATTGAGGAAGCTATCCTTCAAATGGAGCTACTAGGACATGATTTCTTTATCTTTACCGATTCAGAAGACGGTCAAACCAATGTTTTATATAAACGTGAAGATGGAGAGTATGGCTTAATTGAAGCTAAATAGCAAAAACTTGCAGAGCAGATTAGTATCGATTCGACCACCTGTTTTACGGGTGGTTTTGACTTTTTAAAAAAACTTGTTGACAATCT
>NZ_JBLOJT010000222.1:0-724 GCF_047785745.1 Streptococcus pluranimalium
CATTTAAGTACAAGGTGTAAATCTGGACGATTTACTAGGATAAGGAGACTCGAACCATAATTCTATATTCAGATTGTGAATTAAAATCAGTATTACTGATGAACAGCGGGAGCTGATTACCCTTAGAAAGCGAAATAGAGAACTTGAAATGCAGCTAGACATCCTAAAGCAAGCGGCGGTGATTATGGCACAAAAAGAGAAATAATCACTGCTAACAAGGCTAAATACAGCATTTCAGCCATGTGTCGGTGGTTGAATCTCCCGCGTTCCAGCTATTACTATAAAGCCTCAGAACCAGTAGCTGAAGCTGATCTTGAAGAAAAGGTGAAACAGATTCTCCTCGAGAGCCAATCGAGATACGGTGCCAGAAAGATCAAGCAATGTCTAGCCACAGATGGGATTATCTTATCTCGTCGCCGCATTCGTCGGATCATGAAGCAGTTAAATCTCGTATCTGTTTACCAGCAGGCTAGCTTCAAGCCACATTCTAAAGGGAAAAACGAAGCCCTATTCCAAATCTCTTAGCCAGACAATTCCACCAAGAAAGATCACTGGAAGCGATTGTGACCGATTTGACATATGTCCGTGTTGGTCAGCGATGGGCTTATGTTTGCTTGATTATTGACCTCTTTAATCGTGAAATCATTGGTCTGTCAGTCGGTTGGCAGAAGACTGCAGAGCTCGTAAAGCAAGCGATTCAGAGTATCTCTTATGCTTTAACCAA
>NZ_JBLOJT010000223.1:0-691 GCF_047785745.1 Streptococcus pluranimalium
ACAAATAGGGCTTACTTAATAACTACTTGAAGTTTTTAGAGGTGCCCATATTGGTGTGCTATAAATTCTCTATTATGAACAAACTACTTCCCATTTATGGCGTCATTATTATAGATAGGGAGAATTCTTTTATAGGTCATGTGATTCACTCAATGACATGGCATTGTTAGTGCAGTGTCTTCTTAGTTAGTTAAAATTCTCTTATTAAGAATAGTGAATATTTGTCAATGATGTGAGACCAAAAAGAGTTGTTTAAGAAGAATGGTTTGTTATCCTATCAGGAGCTATCTCCTGATAGGATTTTTCTGATTTCGATAGGAGATTTCCAGCCTAAAGTCTGCATAGGTAGTCTGTTTGATTTGTAGAGATAGGCTTTCATTTGTTTGTTGAGGCTTTCGTAAGAGTAAAACTGGAGATGTTGGTAAAAACGTTCATTGTCATTGCGATGGCTGCGCTCCACCTTGCCATTGTGACGAGACGTTCTAGGACGAATACACTTGTGCTCAATTCCTAGTTTCTGACAGAGGATATCAAGCGGGTGTATCTGCTTTGTTTCCCTGAAATGAGTGAACTTAAAACCATTATCGGTTTGAAAGATTTGAGGTTCGTAACCAAAATGCTTAATGGCCATCTGAAGAAATTGGACAGTAGAGTGAGAGGATTGTTCCTTGAAAGGGAAGGTGAACCGCTC
>NZ_JBLOJT010000224.1:0-688 GCF_047785745.1 Streptococcus pluranimalium
CTCAAACCTGGCTACAATGTCCAAGCTGCCACCAATGGTCAATATGTCCTTGCCTACGACATCTTTCCAAATCCAACAGATACTAGAACTCTAAAACCCTTCCTCCAATCGATTCAAACCTTGGACTTGTTCCAACACATTGTAGCCGATGCAGGTTATGGAAGTGAAGAGAACTACGTTTTTATAATTGATGAGTTGGAGAAAATACCTCTAATCCCCTATGGCATGTACCAGAAGGAATTGACAAAGAAATATAAGAATAGTCCTACTAATCCAAATAATTGGGATTATCTTGAAGAGACAGATCAGTTTATTAAACCAGACGGAGTTGTTTATTCCTCTAAGAACTACTCTCGCCGAACTGACAAGTACGGATTTGAACGTGACTTTAAAATCTACGAGGCAGATAACATACAAGACACAGCGGAGTTGGAAAAACTTGCCAAAACAGAAAGTGGTCGTCAGAAACAGATTCACTACAATCCGACTTGGAATTACTTTAAGGAACTTATCAAGGAAGAATTACATAGCGAAGAAGGCTCTCGTATCTATGCCAAACGGAAAATCGATGTCGAACCCGTTTTTGGCCGATTGAAGAGTGTTTTTGGTGTGCGAAGAGTTCATGTAAGAGGCAATCAAGCTGTCCAAACGGAAGTTGGCTTCCTCTTCATGAGTATGAATCTCACAA
>NZ_JBLOJT010000225.1:0-686 GCF_047785745.1 Streptococcus pluranimalium
GGTATGAGAAGGAAGAACGCCATCTATTCCACCAACCCGTAGGGAAACAGTACACATACGGCAAAGGGACGAAGCAACTTTCTGAAGTAGAACAGTTGAGATTACAGGTGGAACTATTAAAAAAGTATCGCAGCTTGATAAGAAAATCGACAAAGTAAGTCTTATCAAGCTTGTGGATGACTATAAGAAAATCTATCCAGTATCTCTTATTTTGGATTGTTTCGGTGTCAAACGCTCAACCTTCTACCGTTGGAAATCTGAGAGTGAGAAGCCTAAGGAGAGAGACGGTCTTGTAGAAAAAATCGAGCAACTTTGTACGGAATATCGGTTTATCTACGGTTATCGCACCATCACTCGATTACTCAAGAAAAGCCATGGTCTCTTGGTCAATCATAAGAAGGTTTACCGTATTATGAAAGAAAAGGGCTGGCTGTGTCGTACCCGTCCTAAGAAGGCACCCAATTTAGGAAAGCTATACTATGTGACAGATTATAAATTAAATCGCCATTTTCAAGTAAGTAAACCACTGGAGAAACTCGTCACAGACATCACTTATCTCTACTTTGGAAACTGTAAACTTTACTTATCCTCTATCATGGATTTGTATAATTGTGACATTGTGGCTTATACTATATCAGATTGCCAAGATACGGACTTTGTGTTGGAGACACTCAATCAGCTGGAAT
>NZ_JBLOJT010000226.1:0-655 GCF_047785745.1 Streptococcus pluranimalium
AAAGTAGTACACTATAGATGAGGTGACTACGATGATTGATTTTATTGTTTCTATTGATGATTGCGCAGGTGAATTGGATAGTCGTCAATCTTGGAAAATTCGCTACCCCTTATCAACCATTCTATTTCTTGTCTTCGTTTGTCAGTTAGCAGGGATTGAAACTTGGAAAGAAATGGAAGATTTTATTGAAATGAATGAACCATTGCTTGCGACCTATGTTGATTTGAGTGATGGTTGTCCATCTCATGATACCTTGGAGCGTGTGGTTAGTCTTGTTAATTCAGACCGTTTAAAAGAGCTTAAAGTTCAATTTGAACAATCATTGACAAGTTTAGATGCGGTTCATCAACTGATATCAGTGGATGGTAAAACGATTCGAGGTAGTCGTGGTAAAAATCAGAAGCCTGTTCATATTGTAACGGCTTATGATGGAGGTCATCATCTTAGTTTGGGACAGGTAGCGGTTGAGGAGAAAAGTAATGAAATTGTTGCCATTCCTCAGTTATTGCGGACGATTGATATCCGTAAAAGCATTGTTACCATAGACGCAATGGGCACACAGACTGCTATTGTTGATACTATTATTAAAGGTAAGGCAGATTATTGCTTAGCCGTCAAAGGGAATCAAGAGACACTTTATGACGATATTTCTCTT
>NZ_JBLOJT010000227.1:0-650 GCF_047785745.1 Streptococcus pluranimalium
CATAGAATTCCTAGGAAATCATTGAACTATCTAACGCCGTATCAAGTTTTTCTGACTAACTTGAAATTGTCTAACTTAATTTGACAAATGAGGAATTAAAAAGTATTTACAATTGAAACTAAAGTATAGAATAGCTAAATTGTGAAAAATATTAAAGAGATTATTATTTTTAGCTTGAATTAGCAAGCTATTTGAATTATAAATAAGGGCACCTCTAAAAACTCCCTAAATGTCCCCGAAATGAGATAATAGAATCAAAAGTAATGAGGAGAGCTGTCATGCATTTAGTCACAGACGATGAAAAAATCTTGTCAAAACTATCAGAGAAAGGTAATCTCTTAGAACGTTTGGATGCCATTATGGATTGGACTATCTTTCTTCCTTTGTTGTCAGAGTTATTCAGTCGTGGCGGTCGTCCTCACCTAGACTATCTCATGATGTTCAAAGTGCTCTTGCTTCAACGTCTTCATAACCTATCTGAAGATGCTATTGAATACCAACTGCTGGATCTTCTATCTTTTCGTCGGTTTGTTGGTTGTCATGAAGACACTGTTCCAGATGCGAAAACTATCTGGCTCTATCGTGAGAAATTAATCAAGTCAGGGCGTGAAAAGGCGTTGTTCGATTTGTTCTATGCCCATTCATCTGTG
>NZ_JBLOJT010000228.1:0-627 GCF_047785745.1 Streptococcus pluranimalium
CGTGAACAGAGGCTGGTGTCACAACATAGTTGAGAATAACCCCCGACAAAGTGACCAGCATATGGACTTTAAAACCATAGAACCAAAGGTTTTAGCGGCATTATACCCAATATCAGCGACATCATTGAAAATCTTGGCGCTATGATTGCGAATAGGCTGGCAAAGCGGTAATGGAAAACTGTCCATAATCACAATAGTATTTGGCGAGATTGCCACACTCAAGTCTTGTCGAATGAGTTGAAGCAACCAAATCAATTGTTTTGTTCGTCTATTAAAGCGACTTCTTTCTAGTAGTAAGTTATGACCAAAGAAAAGGTGACAAATCCTGTGAAAACGGCGTTGTGATGTTATCCCTAACTCAGCTTGAAGTAGTAATAACACAAGAAGGGATTCATCTGAAACTTTGGCTAAACCGATATTACGACGATGTTTCAACGAATCGGGGCAGTAGGTACGATAAAATTGGGAACCGATTTGAGATAATTGTTTGATATTCCATTGTAAATGATGGGATTTAGCGGTATACTGTAAGTGGCTCCTTAGGACTACCTCCTGTTTGTTTTATCACTTACAGTATAGTCCTTTTGGGCTTTTTATTGTTGTTGAAAATCAACTAGCACCACGAGT
>NZ_JBLOJT010000229.1:0-612 GCF_047785745.1 Streptococcus pluranimalium
ATGGTAGTTTATCTGAGCCTAACATAGATGGCTTTTTCTGTCTAGCTTAATTTTACAATTTGGGAAATAAATTATCATTAAAAATTATATAGGATAAAAAGAATATCAAAGTATATTCAATAAAATCATTCCAATTCATTTTGTTAAGTATATAAAGTGCTATGATGAAAACAACTGTCTGTATCAAAAGTTTGAATGACTTTTTCATTTTATAACCCCCTAGGAAATCGCTGTTTTTGAATAATTACTGCCCAACCCCTTAGATTATCTTATTAAAAATAGAGCTGAGATAAAATCGGGGATTTACCTGATAAACAGGAGGCAGCACCTATACCTGAAGCGAACTTGTCGCAACCTTTGAATGACTTGTCACCAAATCAAACTGAACCTCAGCCTTTATTACATTTTACCACAAAATAGACAGAAGTTATTAAATTATGATATAATTTTAGTTGCTTAAGAGTGTTAAGAACTCAGGCGCATAGAAAAACTCAGGAAGGCTCATTCTCCTGGGTCTTTTTTGTACTTGCTCAAGAGCGATTAAACGACTTATCTCCTGTTCAATACAGAAAGTCGGTCGTATAAAAGTGTTTTTCTTGTGTCCCATTATTG
>NZ_JBLOJT010000023.1:0-20610 GCF_047785745.1 Streptococcus pluranimalium
CTAAACTATTATTTTTTTCAAAAAAAGTAGCTTTCCCTACTTCTCCTACTTTTTTTGTAGATCTAAAACTGCTAACTGTTCATCAATCATAGCAAGAACAGTCTGCAAATCCTTTTCAGAAGTGACGAAGTCTAGATCATCTCCTTTTATTCGCATCTTAGGCGAAAAATCATATTGTTCATACCAGTCAGGATACTCCGCATGAACCAGTTGGTAATAGTCGTGTAATTCAGGATTACCATCGATTTGTTCAAATGAGCGTCCACGTTTTTGGATACGTTCTAACATTTTTTCGAAGGAAACGTCAATATAAATCAAAAGGTCTGGACGCTTTTTAGGCATTCCATCCAATTCTTCCATCATATTATTGAGTAGGTCCTTATAAATTTCCAGCTCTGTTTTAGTCACATTCCCTTGCTTGTAGTTCAAGGTTAAAAAGAGCTCGTCTTCGAAGATAGAACGGTCAAGCACATTGTTATCATCTTTATAAGCTGCCTTGATTGACTCAAATCGTTTGTTTAAAAAGTAAATCTGCAATAAAAAGGCATATTGTTTTGGGTTTTCGTAGTACAAATCTAAAACAGGGTTATTATCAACTGACTCATAAAAAACATCTGTTCCCAGATGTTCTCCTAGAGCCTTGGCAAGAGAGCTTTTCCCAGCTCCGATAGTTCCAGCTAATACAATCAACATAATTCTCCTAAAGGTAATCTAGAATCGTATTCCATGATTTATCCAGACCTTCGCGTGTAACCGATGAAAAGACGATAAAGGCATCATTCTGATCAAAATTCAATTTCTTTTTGATAGCAGATTCGTGTTTATTCCACTTCCCTCGAGGAATTTTATCTGCTTTGGTAGCAACAACGATGACGGGAATTTCATAATATTTGAGAAATTCATACATCTGAATATCATCCTGAGAAGGCTCATGACGCAAGTCAACCAGACTAACAACTACTCTCAAGTTATCACGGGTGACCAAATACTCTTCAATCATCTTGCCCCATTTAGCACGCTCCTTTTTTGAGACTTTAGCATAGCCATATCCTGGAACATCAACAAAACGCAACTTATCATCAATATTAAAAAAATTGAGCAGTTGGGTTTTCCCTGGTTTTCCTGATGTACGAGCTAAATTTTTACGCCCTAAAAGCGTGTTAATAAAGCTAGATTTTCCCACATTTGAACGACCAGCCAATGCCACCTCTGGTAAATCATCCTGTGGGTAATGCGATTTATTGGCTGCACTCAAAAGGATTGAGGCATTATGGGTATTTAAAACCTGTTCTTCAGCCATGGGAGTCCTCCTAAGCCGTTTCTAAAATTGGCTGGCCAGTACCATCTACTGCTTCTTTGGTGATACGAACACGCTTAACATTTTCTTGACTTGGTACTTCAAACATAATATCCATCATCGTTTCTTCGATAATTGAACGTAAACCACGCGCACCTGTTTTACGTTCAATAGCCTTTGCCGCAATTGATTCTAAAGCGGCTCTATCAAAGTCTAACTCTACATTATCATAAGAAAGAAGCGTTTCATATTGTCGAACAAGAGCATTCTTAGGCTCTGTCAAAATCATGATTAAATCATCAACAGTCAACTGCTCAAGTGCTGCTGTCACAGGCAAGCGACCGATAAATTCCGGGATAAGTCCAAATTTTTGAATATCTTCAGCAATGATTTCTTGCATGTATGAAGAGTCATCTGAAACTTTCTTATTATTTTGACCAAAGCCAATGATTTTTTCCCCAAGACGTTGTTTAACGATTTCCTCGATTCCATCAAAAGCACCACCAACAATAAACAGGATATTCTTAGTGTCAATTTGAATCATCTCTTGACTAGGATGTTTACGTCCACCTTGTGGTGGTACACTAGCAACTGTCCCTTCAATAATTTTAAGAAGCGCCTGTTGTACCCCTTCACCGGAAACGTCACGCGTGATGGATACATTTTCCCCTTTTTTAGCAATTTTATCGATCTCATCGACATAGATAATGCCACGTTCGGCACGCTCAACATTATAATCTGCTGCTTGAATGAGTTTTAAAAGGATATTCTCAACGTCTTCTCCCACATAGCCTGCTTCAGTCAATGATGTCGCATCCGCAATTGCAAATGGCACATTGAGACTTTTAGCCAAAGTTTGGGCGAGGAAGGTTTTTCCTGAACCTGTCGGTCCAATCATCAAAATATTTGATTTTTGAAGAACAACATCTTCTTCGTCACGACTTTCTGTAAAACTAATGCGCTTATAATGATTATAAACAGCAACGGCTAAAGCACGTTTGGCGCGATCTTGACCAACTACATATTGGTTTAAAATATCCAATAACTCTTTTGGTTTTGGGACATCTGTCAAATCAGCTAAAACTTCTTCAGCCAACTCTTCTTTAATAATTTCTTGTGATAAAGCTACACATTCATCACAGATAAACACTCCATTACCTGCAATAATTTTTTTAACCTCATCTTGGTTCTTGCCACAGAAAGAGCAATGAACCATTGTATCATTTGTTCGATTTCCAACCATGATTTTTTCTTATCTCCTAAAATAGTGTGCCGTAAAAGGCGTGAATCGTATTGACTAGATTTGTGAAAGCATTTAATAAAAGGATACTCCCTAAGCCGTATCGATTTTTTTTGAATGCTGGTAAAGCACATAAAAAACAAATAATGGCTAGGCATGCAGTAAAAACACCAAATAAACTACGTTGCATGGCTTATTTCACCTTTCTAATCCATTTTTTAACCGTAAAGTCGTAGGCATTTTTGTCATCTTTTTCAAAGAAAGATTCGGAAACAAGTTCAAAATCTGACTCTGGGTATTCAGGGAAATAAGTATCTCCTGCAAAAACACCATCAACTTCTGTTTTTAGTAAGGTGTTGGCTACATCTAAAAAGCTCTGATAAATACGGGAACCGCCAACAATATATAAGGTTTTTTCTTGACTAGCAAACCAATCAAGCACTTCTTCTTTTGAATGCAGAACAAGAACTCCCTCGGCCTCATAATCGCTATCTCTCGTTAAGACGATAGTTTGTCTACCTGGGAGAACACGTCTATTCATCCCTTCAAAAGTGACTCTCCCCATTAATAAGACTTGCCCCATCGTCGTTTCTTTAAAGTGATTTAATTCTTTTGGTAGACGCCATGGCAGGCTGTCTTTGCAACCAATTAAATGATTTTTATCTTCTGCCCAGATGGCAATAATGTCTTTGCTCATTTGCTTCCTACTTTTTAATATCTCTCATTATTCTAGCAATTTTTAAGCAAAAATGCTGAGATAAAATCGCTAAATAGCCAAATCAAAACTCAACTGTGGTTTGACCGGATCGTAATCCACCAAAGAAAAATCCTCGGCTTTAATATCAAAGAAATTCGTTTTCTCAGGAACGTTAAGAACCAACCGTGGCTGACAATCACTTGCGTCACGATTGAATAGCTCATTAGCCTGTTCAAACTGATTATCATAGATATGAAGATTGTTAATGAAATAAAAGAATTTACCAATCTTCCAGCCAAAATGTTTTGCAATCATCATTTGAAGGGCTACATACTGCATGGCATTGATATGGTGAGCCACTAACATATCGTTAGAACGTTGGGTCAAGGTAGCATCCAAATAAATCTCACCATCTACTCGACGAACATCAAACATGGTTTGAAACGCGCACGGTAGTAAGCCACCAGTTTCTTCAAAAGCTTCATAATCCCAAAGCGAAATAACATTGCGACGGTTCCATGGATTTTCTTCCAACTGTTTCAAAATTTTAGCAATGATATCATGTTTCTTGACGACAGCACCATAACGCTGACCAATCGTTCGACTGCCATCCACTTCCCAATCATTCCAATAATGAACATTGTATTTGTCTTCTAAAACATCCAAACTATTGGACTGGTCTTGGTAAATCCAGAGAACTTCCTTGATAGCAGATTTTATCGGAATTGGTCGTAAAGTTGTGATAGGAAACTCTCCCTTGGCTAAATCATACTCTGCAAATGATCCTGTCACATACCTAGAATTTGCTGTCCGACCATCCTTATACTTTGGACGTGCCTGTTCAGACATGACACCTTCGTCTAAGATGCGCTTAATATTAGCCTTAAAAACATCATCTGCTTTAGTCATGGGCTTGGTCACCTCTTTTATTTTTTCTATAACTAATTTATTTTATCGAAATTTCCACTTTTTTTCCACTAGAAAAGATAGTTTTTAAAGATGATACTTGCTTTGATATATCAAAATAACAATCAATCTCTCATTTTATGTTACAATTTAATTACTGAAAAAATTTATTAACAATAATAAAGGAAGGTTATGATGACCATCGGAATTGATAAGATTGGTTTTGCAACCAGTCAATATGTTCTTAATTTAGAAGAATTAGCCCAAGCTCGCGGGCAAAAAATTGAAAAATACACTACCGGTTTGATGCTTGATGCTTTGAGCATTGCACCAATTACTGAAGATATTGTGACTATGGCTGCTTCTGCCGCTCAAGAAATTTTGACAGACGACGATAAATCTAGCATAGACATGGTAATCATAGCTACTGAATCTGGGATAGATCAATCTAAAGCTGCCAGCGTTTACGTTCACCACCTACTGGACATTCAGCCCTTTGCTCGTTCTATCGAGATAAAAGAAGCTTGTTATGCAGGAACTGCTGGTTTAAACTACGCCAAATTACACGTCGAAAAAAATCCAGAAAGCAAAGTTCTAGTGATTGCCAGTGACATCGCAAAATACGGTATTGAGTCTGCAGGTGAGTCCACTCAAGGAGCTGGAGCTGTTGCTATGCTAGTCACATCAAATCCTCGTATTGCAACCTTCTTAGATGATAACGTTGCTCAAACCCGTGACATCTATGATTTCTGGCGACCAAACTATTCAACAACACCCTTTGTTGATGGTATTTACTCGACCAAACAGTATTTGGATAGTTTAAAAACCACTTGGGTGGAGTATCAAAAGCGTCATAACGCAGAACTATCTGCCTTTGCAGCTTTCTGTTTACACCTGCCATACCCTAAGTTAGCCTTAAAGGGGCTTAACAAAATTATGCCTAAAGATATGGATGACCGAGCTAAGGACAGACTGACTGATAATTTTGATCTTTCTATTCAATACAGTCGACAAGTAGGTAACATCTATACCGGTTCCCTATATCTTGGTCTACTATCACTTCTTGAAAACAGCCAAACGCTTAAAGCTGGTGATAAAATAGGTCTCTTCTCTTATGGTTCTGGTGCCGTTTCTGAAATTTTCTCCCTTCAACTGGTTGACGGTTTTAAAGGCATGCTCCGTAGCGATCGTATGGCTAACTTGGAGAAACGCCATACTCTTAGTATCGGAGACTACGAGAAACTGTTTTATGAAGAAGCTGACTTGACTGAAGATGGCAGTGCAAACTTTGACACTTATGCTACAGGGGATTACGCTTTAGAAAGTATTCAAAATCATCAACGTATCTATGTGAGAAATGAACATGACTAAGTTAAAATGGACTGGCTTTGCTAAAAAGAGCCCACAAGAACGCATTGAACTCATCAAAACATTTGGTCTACTTGACTCGGAAAGTCAAGACATCCTGGAAAATCAAGTTTCCTTACCTCTAGAAATTGCTAATCAAATGGCAGAAAATGTCGTGACAGAACTTGCTTTACCCTTTGCCATCGCTCCGGATTTCTTAGTCAATGGAAAATCTTATCAGCTACCTATGGTGACAGAAGAGCCATCTGTGGTAGCCGCTGCTAGTTTTGCTGCAAAACTGACTAATCACTCCGGTGGTTTTACAACGACTGTTCATAGTCGCCAAATGATTGGGCAGGTTGCTCTATTTGATGTAACAGATTTTGAAAAAGCTTTTACTCATATCATGACGCAAAAATCCTTTTTATTGGAGCTTGCCAATCAAGCCCATCCATCTATCGTCAAACGTGGCGGCGGAGCTCGTGATTTATGGATTGAACAGAAAGAAGACTTTCTCATTGTTTATGTTTCAGTCGATACCAAAGAAGCTATGGGTGCCAATATGGTTAATACCATGATGGAGGCTCTTGTTCCAACCCTAGAAAACTTGAGTGATGGACATGCCTTGATGGCTATCTTATCCAACTATGCAACTGAGAGCTTGGTCACTGCTGAGTGTACCATCAGCATTTCCAGTCTTAGTCGTAACAAAGAAGAGGCGCATCATCTTGCCAAGAAACTCGTCATGGCTAGTCGTTTGGCGCAGGTCGATCCCTACCGAGCTAGCACCCACAACAAAGGCATTTTCAACGGCATTGATGCTTTGGTAATAGCAACTGGAAATGACTGGCGGGCTATCGAAGCTGGGGCTCACACCTATGCCAGTCGAAATGGTCAATACAGAGGTCTTAGCCATTGGAACTATGATGAAGCTACTGCTACCGTTCATGGACAGATAACCCTACCTATGCCAATAGCAACACGTGGTGGCTCTATTGGGCTAAATCCCACCGTTCAACTTGCACATGACTTACTTGGAAATCCTGATGCTAAAGAGTTAGCTGGCTTAATTGTCTCACTAGGTTTGGCGCAAAATTTTGCAGCTCTAAAAGCATTGACATCAACTGGTATCCAGGCGGGACATATGAAATTGCAAGCTAAATCTCTAGCACTCCTTGCTGGAGCAAAGGAAGCTGAAGTTGGCCCACTTGTTCAGAAACTCTTGAACGAAAAACATATGAATTTAACAACAGCCGAAAGCTTGCTAAATAGCTTAAGAAATGGAAAAAGAAGTTAGGCTTACCTGCCTAGCTTCTTTTTTGAACGTCTGCTTTTGTGAGGTGACTTAATTTACCAGAAAGCATGTAATCAACTTTGGTCAAATCAGATATTTTTGGGCAATTAAGAGCACACATGATAAGACGGAGGTCATCTTTCCAGCCATTGACAGTTGCAATCGCCTCATCCATGGTCTTGTTTTCAACCAAAGCGAGAGCTGTTTTCGATAAGCCAACTGCCTTAGCCCCCAGGACTAGGCATTTAATCATATCAAGAGGATGGCGAACGCCGCCTGAAGCTAAAACGTCTGCTTTTGTTATCATTGGTTGGGCATTTAAAAGCGCTTGGACAGTCGTTTGGCCCCACTCGTTTAGGTAAGAACGGTCACCACCACGCTCATTTTCAATATAAGCAAAACTCGTCCCACCACGGCCTGAAATATCGAAGGCTCTAACACCCAGATCATAGGCTATTTTCATAGATTTTAAATCCAAGCCAAACCCAACTTCTTTTAACATGATTGGTACTGGCATATACGTGGCGTAATTGGCTAAGTTTTCCTTCCACGAGCGGAATTCTCTTTCCCCTTCTGGCATAAGAAGTTCTTGCATGAGATTGACATGAACTTGAAGAAAAGCAGGCTGCATCTCTTCAACGGCTCTCAAGCCAAGTTTATAGTCTTTATCAATCCCAATATTGGTAGCTAAAGTTAGCTTGGGATGATTTTCTTTGACTTGAAAACTGGTGTCTGTTGGGTCCTTCAAAGCTGCTGAATAAGAGCCAGTTACCATGATAATCCCTGTCGCCTCAGCTAATGCCGCCAGTTTTTGGTTGATGTCACCACCTTTTTGACTTCCACCAGTCATGGCGTTGATGTAAAAAGGAAAATCAACGTCCATGCCTAAAAACTGGGTTGATAAATCAATATCAGCCAAGTCATAATCAGGCAGAGAGCGATGAACCAATTCCATATCATCAAAGCTATTGTAGGGCGATTGGTATGTCAGAGCGTATTTAATATGATCATCTTTACGGTTTGTTTCCATCGATTACCTCTATCCAGAAGCGTTTCGTTTGTGAATGGTCTTCTGGGTCTACATAAATATTGTCATAAATCCCACCATTGGCTAAGATGGTTTTTTCTGAAGCTATATTCTGATGATCACAAGTCACCAAAGCTTTAGTGATACCTAGTTTCTCGGCTTCTATCAAAGCAAGTTTGAGCTGCTCTTTGGCATATCCTTGGCGCCTCTCGCTCGGACAAATGGAATAGCCAATATGACCAGCAAAGTTTATCAAAAATGCCTGCTGTAAATGGTGCCTAATATTGCAAATACCAACCATTTTTTGATCGGATTGACGAATGCATAGAAAGGTTGACGAGGGCGCGCGTCCTTTTTTCACTCCTTCCTCAGTCTCAATAGCTTTTGTATGTTCGATCCAAGCTTCCAAATCATCATAATCCGCCAAGTGAGCACCGCCATAAAGATGTTCTTTGGCTTCTAAAAATTCGTTTTTATAGGCCACTATTGTCTCTAAGGCGTCTGTATTTGGTTTCATTAATACTAAATCTGACATTTTGACCAACTTTCTTGATACAACAGATCAATCCCAGAGTCCTTCCACCTTTGTTTTAAGAGAGTCGTATGATCTGGGTTAAGGGAGATAGCTATGCCACAATCACCACCGCCAGCACCAGATGATTTAGCAACCACTTCTAGTCCTTCAGCTGCTTCTTTGAGAGCCTTTAATTTATCCGTGTAAATAGCTGGACTGAGTGACACTAACAAGTCACTGACCGTTTCTAGCGAGTGTACCATAGTATCTCTATCACCTGCTTGTAAGGCACTTTTTAAAGCTAAAACCTGCTTTTGTGTCTGGGATAAGAAGTTGACTGATAGATGACTTTTTAAGTCTTTAATCATCTGACTTGAGAGAGCTGGTTGAGCTGTCCAGCCCACTAAAAAATCTGCTTTTAGTTGGGGTACTAAGGTGACAATCTCATAACCCCAATCCATCTCTAAGAGTGTTGTTAAGGATTCCTTCAAAATCAAGTCCGAAATAGTCTCACGATCAAAGGAGGTATAGGCGACTAAGTCGTTATAAGCGATACAAGCAATGTCACCCATAGAGCCGTTATCTCCAAGCTTCAGGAGGGTATAGGCAGCTAGCTTGAAAAGCTGATCTTTGGTGAGCGAGATATCAAAAAAAGCAGCTAAAGCCTTAATGGTAAGAACTGTCACGCTACCGCTTGATCCGATACCAAACTTCTTACCATTTTTTTCCAACTTTCCTGATAGCGATAGTTCAAAAGGGGCTAAGGCTTCTACTGTTTTTCCGAGAAAAAGGGCAAAGATTTGGACACTCTCTTGGATCAAGGCATAGCCCTTATCAGGTTCCATATCAACAGAATAATCAAACATATCTGACTGCAGTTTCAGCTGATCAGCTTCTCTCACTTGAGCCGTCATGTAAATGGGGATATTTTTGATGATAGCGGTCTGCCCGGGAGTTAGTATGGCATATTCTCCCGCAAGGTAGAGTTTTCCTCCCGCTTGAACACTGATTTTTTTCATCTTAGAGAGCCTTTGTTCTTGAGATAATGACGTGATAGTTTTCTTTGAAAATAGCTGCCAAGCGCTCCAAATCCTCTTCTAGGCAAAGAACTTTGACATTTGGACCTGCATCCATGGTAAAATAACATTTTTCACCTGACTCACGAAGTTTCTTGACGAAATCCATGGCTTCTTTGGTCTTATCCGTTAGATAAGAAAAGGATGGTTGAGCTTGATGGTTGGTTTCATGCATGCGAAGAGCATTGCTCTCTGTCAATTCACCAACTTTTTCAAACGCATTGTCTTTGAGATAGCCCAGCATGTCCTTGTAATCCTGCTCAGACTGTTTAATCCACTCAGGGAAATAAGCTGATGTTTCTGAAGCACGCTTCATACCCTCACGACTTGAAACTGGTTTTCGTTGATCATTAAGAACTAACATAATCATCCCTAGCTTAAGATCGGTTTCAACACGGTAAATCTCTCCTGTATCCTTATCCCAAGCTGACAATGACCCAAAGAAGGAACGAGAAGATGATCCTGAAGCGAACTTAGCTATTTGTGCCAACTCACTTTGATTTTTACCAGCTTGAAAATAGTCATTAGCTGCTTTGACAAGTGCTGACAAACCTGAAGAACTTGATGATAAACCTGCCGCTGTCGGCATGTTATTCCAAGTTTCAATTTTGATAAAGTCTGATGGATCTGTACGAAAAAGGTTTAGAACCTGGCTCATTTTCTTAAGTTCATCACCCTCTTGTTTCACATCACCAATATAGAATTCATCTGACTTAGCATCAGGCAGTGGGCTCAACTGCGTTTCTGTAAACATATTATCCAAAGTCAAGGAAATACTGCTGGTTGAAGGAATCATTTTTTCAGCATCTGCTTTTCCCCAATATTTAATAATGGCAATATTAGCGTACGATTTGACCTTTACAGGTTTTCGATCCATGTGTTAAGGGCTCCTTCTTTTTCTAATTGCTGTGCGACATGCTCAGCTTCTTCTTTTGTTTCGACAAGGGCGATGATACAGCCACCAAGACCACCACCAGACATTTTAGCACCCAGAGCTTGATGGTCTCTAGCTACTTTTACTAAATGATTGGCTTGTAAACTTGAAACACCTAGTTCATCTAGCAAATCATGGGCATGATTCATGGCTTGTCCCATGCGCTCCAGGTTTTTATCGGCCATTGCTTCTTCAAAGTCATCTGTCAACTGACCAAGACCATGTAGTAAGGGAAGAGCTTTTTCTTCCTGCGCCTCTACTTTTTCAACTGCTTCTCTAGTATGTCCGTGAATACCTGTGTCCGCAATCACAAGGTATGCATCTAAGTCGACTTCTAAAGTTGAGAAGCCAATATTACGAATGAATTTGATCACTTCATCACTAAGACATGTCTTTGCATCAAGACCACTTGGATTGGTATGAGCGATAATTTCCGCTTGATTAACCAGCATTTCCAAGGTCTGATTGTCCAAGGGCTTATCATAATAATCAAAAACCGATCGAATAGCTGCAATGGCTACTGCTGCTGAAGATCCCATGCCACGTCGTTGAGGGACAGAAGAGGTAATCTTATACTGAACCTGTGCTTGGGGAATTTCCAAATATTCCAAAGCAGCAAAAATCGCTGTGACCAAAGGATCAGCAATTGTCATTTTCAGAGGCTGATCAGCTGGCGTCAACTGGCAGGTCACTTCAATATTTTTTAGTGGTAAGGCGATAGCTGGGAAGCCATAAACAACGGAATGCTCTCCCATCAAAATAATCTTGCTATGCGACTTACCTATTCCAATAGATGTCATCATTTTATCTTTTCTTTTAACCATTTGTATCAGAACTATTTTACCCTATTTTTTCAGAAATTGCGACTTAGAATCGTCTGAATAGCTGATTTAACTTGATCAATCAAAACAAAAAATTCCCATTCGTTTTGAATAGGAATGTTAACGTAAGCCCCAGTCGAATGAAGGAGAACGATAGCATTCTATGTTATCATGACTGGTGACCTACTATAAACTAAGAAAATAATTAAACAGAGACTGGCTTTTGGGATTGATGTCCAAAAGGTATTCTGGATGCCATTGCACCCCAAGAAAACTACGTTTATCTCTAGATTGAACAGCTTCAATCGTTTCGTCCTTGCTATCACGCGCTAAAATGTTCAGTCCCGGTGCCAAATCCTTGATGCTTTGATGGTGCAAGGAATTGACATCTCCTTTGTTTCCAAAGATATCGTGAAGCGCATTGCCTTTTTCAACTGAGATACCATGAACCAGAACTTCAGGATTTTCGTGCTGATGACCCTTGATATCGAGGTTCAAACTACCACCTTGAACTGTATTATAAAGTTGAATACCTCGACAAACTCCCATAATCGGTTTTTTCTGGCGAATAGCTTCTTGGACAAGCGCAAATTCAAAATCATCTCTCTCCGGAAAATAAAGACTGGTATCCTTATCATTGTCTTGCTGATAAAGGGAGGGTTGCACATCTTGACCACCTGATAAAATCAAACGATCAATCATAGAAATATAAGATTCTGCCATGTCTGGGTTACAAACTGGGATATGAATTGGTACACCGCCAGCTTTGATAACTGCACGCGCAAAGTGACGAGACACCGAGCTATGAATCATCAAACCGTCAGGTGATACCTTGGTTTCAGTGCTTGTAATGCCGATAATTGGTTTCCCCATGACATGTTACCTCTCTTTTTTTGATGTTACTATCTTAACATGCTACCGTTATCCTGCCTAATCTTTATTTTTGATAAATAGGTATAAGAAAAACTTATAGACACTTTCAAACTTGCTATCAGAATTTTAAAATATAGTTACTAATCTTTTTGATATAATGGTTGCAACACATGATTTCGGAGGTTCTATGAATTTTCAACAATGTCGCTACGTTGTTACTATTGCTGAAGCTGGCTCTTTCAACGAAGCAGCCAAACGCTTATTTGTTAGCCAACCCAACCTCTCCTCTTCTATCCATCAATTAGAAGAAGAACTTGGGGTCCAACTTTTCATTCGTTCTAATACTGGTGCTCGCTTGACTGATGATGGTTATGATTTCATTAAATACGCTAAACGCATTATTGGTGAATTGGACTTTCTTCAACATCGGTACCAAGAAGATTTTAAGAAAAGTTTTGTCGTCGCTAGTCACCACTATGACTTTTTATCACAACCTCTAGCTACAATTTCAGAACTATTTTCTCAGGATTATCAAGAATTCCAGTTGATAGAAACGACTACAAAAGCTGTCATCGATAATGTTGCTTCTTTTCAAAGTGACTTGGGGATTATTTATCTGGATGAGAGCAACCAGTCCAGTTTAGAGCGTCGTTTTAAACAAAAGGACCTTTCCTTCATACCTCTAGGGGATTTTCAGACACGTATCTTTTTGAGCAAAATGCACCCCTTAGCTGATAGGGAAGCATTAAACATATCTGACTTGCAAGGCTATCCTCAAATCCGCTTCAGTCAAGATGACTCTGGAATGACTTTTGATGAAGACCCCCTAGCTATCGAGGACGGTCAGAAGGTAATCTATGCTAATGACCGCGGTAGCTTGATGAACATGCTTTTAGCAACCCAAGCCTATGCTTCTGGTTTGGGTATTGTGACAGGCTTTGTTAAAGAACATATCAAGCTTGTTCCCTTGGAAAATAGTACAATCCATACCCTAGGTTATGTCATCTCCAACCAGAAAAAAACATCTGAGATTGCCCATGCCTTCATCGAAGCCATCAAAAAAGAATTAGTCATCGCAAACTAAAAAGAAGCCCAAAGGACTTCTTCACTATTATTTAAGCCATTCATTGACTTTATCTTCGTTAGCATCTACCCATTTACGAGCTGCTTTTTCAGGAGACATACCCTCATTCATGTCAAGCATAACTTCTTCCATATCCGCTGAGGTCCAGTTAAAGTTATCGATAATAGCATAAAGTTTTGGCATATCTTCTTTCAAGCTTTTACGAGCAATGGTATTGATATTTTCTTCTGCACCAAATGATCCTTTAGGATCTTTTAAATATTTCAAGTCATATTTTGAGAACATCCAGTGTGGAGACCATCCTGTAATGATAATGTCATCTTTAGCACTGATGGCTTTTCCTAATGAAGATGTCATCGCACCTGTTGATGCTGAGGTTAATTCCCAACCAGAAAGATTGCTATAATCTTCTAGCGCTCTCTCCGCAGCATTCATAATACCTGCTCCTGGCTCAATACCTGTAATAGTAGATCCAGCTTGATCTGATAACTCATCAATACTGTCAATAGACATATAGGCTGGAACAACAAGTCCCAACTTTGTACCTTCTAAATTAGGACCTAAATCATCCAATTTATCTTTATATTTTTCATATTGATCGCCATGGGTAACTGGTAACCAAGCACTTGTTGAAAAGTCAGCATTTGCGTTAGCAATGGTTTGCCAATTGACTGCATTATCAAGTGGTATCATATCAACTTGATAGCCTTGATCTTTCAAGACCGTTGCGATAACATTTGTTGAAGCAATTTCTGAGTCCCATTGAACATATGAGATACGGACAGTCTCACCTTTACCTGATTTCTCAGAATTCATAGTGACAATGATACGACCAAGGGCAGCACCAAAGAAAAACACTAAGACTGCAATCCCTACGTATTTATTAATAGAAGTTTTGGGTTTTCCATCTTCTGATTTGGCATTGAAAGCTTGTGTCACACGGTCAAGAATGATTGCCAGGATTACCAAGGAAATCCCCGATACAAAACCGTTACCAATATCTGCTTTTTGAAGGGCTGATAATACCTCACGTCCAAGTCCAGGAGCACCGATCATTGATCCAGTAACAACCATTGAAAGGGCCAACATCATGGTTTGGTTAACCCCTGCCATAATCGTATTTTTAGCAAGAGGCAACTCCACTTTAAAGAGTTTTTGTGATGGTGTCGAACCAAATGAATCAGAAGCCTCAATCAACTCAGTTGAAATTTCACGGATAGCCAAATTGGTAAAACGAACAGTTGGTGGTAGGGCGAAAATCACTGAGGCGAAAACACCTGGTACCATCCCAATACCAAAGAAGGCTACGGCAGGAATCAAGTAAACGAAGGCTGGCATGGTTTGCATAAAGTCAAGAATCGGGTTAACAATATTCTTAACCGTATTGTTTTTAGCCATCCAAATCCCAAGAGGAACACCAATGACAATCGAAATTAAACTAGCTACCAATACCAAGGTGAAGGTGTTCAGTAATTCTTCCCAGAGACCTTGGTTATAAATAAACAAGAGCCCTAAAAAAGTTAGGGTTGGGATTTGCCATTTTTTCTTAGCTAAGAAGAAAACAGCAACAGTTGCTAAAATGATAAATAAGAGCGGATTGATGAAAACCAAGGTATTGGTTACAAAATCCATGATAGTACTACCTATCATTTGTAGGAAATCAAAGAGTCCTGAAAAAGTCTTTGTAATCCATTCAGTAAATGCTTCTACCAGTTGAGCAACTGGTAATTTTTTTTGTAAAATATCCAAAATTGATTACCTCTTTCTTTATTTCTCAACAGTTTCTACTGCTTCTGCATCGTCTTGAACATTTGCCAAGGCTTCGATCACACGACCACGGATGACAACACCAAGTAGTTTGTTATTATCATCGGTCACGGCGATTGGTGCAGTTGAATCATAGATAAGAGGCATGATATCCGTAATAATAGTATCTTTAGAAACCGTTAAAACATCACGATCAACAACATCTGAAAGTGATAACCCTTTTTTACGGGCTTCTATAGCGGCATCAGCAGTGACAGCTCCGATCAATTCGCGACGACGGTTGGTTGCCATTAGCATTGACACCTCTTCTGTGTGCATGCGCATAAGCGCTACTTGAGGACCATCCAACTCAAGGGTTGTTGTTATCGGCTTAATCATGATATTTTGTGCCGTCAAGACTTTCGATCTATCGACATCCTCTACAAACTCTCGAACAAAATCATTAGCTGGATTGGTAAGAATCTCCTCACCAGTACCGATTTGCATGATTTGACCATCTTTCATAAGAGCAATGCGATCCCCAATACGAAGAGCTTCATTCAAGTCGTGACTGATAAAAATAATGGTTTGTTTGTTAGCATCCTGTAAATCTAAAAGCTCATCCTGCATTTCACGACGAATCAGTGGATCAAGGGCTGAAAAGGCTTCATCCATCAAAAGAATTTTGGGCTTATTTGCAAGGGCACGCGCTAAACCAACACGTTGCTGCATACCACCTGATAATTGGTTCGGATATTGATCTTTAAAGGCTAGAAGTCCTGCATTATCAAGCGCTTTTTCAGCGGCTTCTTGTCTTTCATCCTTAGGAACTCCACGAAGTTCCAGACCGAACTCCGTATTTTCCAAAATGGTCTTATGTGGGAATAAGGCGAAACTTTGGAAAACCATATTGATATCATGACGACGAACATTACGGAGTTCTTCTGCATTCATCTTAGAAATATCCTTACCATCAAGCATAATGCTACCTGATGATGGTTCAATCAAACGATTAAGCATACGAACCAATGTTGATTTACCAGATCCTGAAAGCCCCATGATAACAAAGATTTCTCCTTCTTTGATATCAAAACTAGCATCATAGACCCCAACAGTGGCACCTGTTTTTTCTAAAATATCTGTTTTTGATTTACCTTGCTTGACCATATCAAGCGCAGCTTTTTGTTTTTTACCAAATACTTTGGTCAAGTTCTTGACTTCTAAAAGTGTCACAACTTTCTCCTTCCTGAAATAGTGACCATCTCATCTGAAATGTAATGTCGTCACTAAGTTACCACTCTATATTATATTAATGTGGTCTCATAGTCAAGACAAAAGCTTAATTTTTTCTTAAAAGAACTAAAACAACATCAAAAAACCACATCGAAAGACTAATGTGGTCGTTTAATCCGCGATATGGCTAGCAAAAGCCAAAAAGTTTGTCATGACAATTTGCAAAAAAGTTGTCGTATCGGTTTTTAAGATATTGCCATTTTTATCAATTATTTTATGAATTTCAGCTAAATAAACCTCTGGCTGAGGCATGGCAATAGCATTTAAAAAGACCAAAGCCTGACGTAAATGATGATTGGCCCCAAAACCACCCATACTCCCAGCAGACTGAGTGACAACCAAAGTAGGCTTGCCATTAAAAGCGATATCAGTCATAGGGCGAGAGCCTACTTCAATAGCATTTTTTAAAGCAGCAGGAATAGTCCGATTATACTCTGGACTAATAATCACTAAAGCATCTTGTAACTTAACTTCACTTCTAAAACGTTCATAACTATCTGGTCTAAGAGCTGCATTTTGATCGATGTCAGGGTTAAAAAGAGGCAAATCATCAATACGAATCATACTAACCTCAATAGCTTCAGGAACAAAACCTGACAAAGCCTTAGCTAATGCTTTCGAGTACGATTGCTCTCGAATACTTCCCACAATAATGCCTAAACGATTAATCAATTGCTCACCTCCATTTTGTAAACCAACTACTTTAATAGTAAAATTTTTCCAAACTTTCTTCAACCCATTTGTTTGGCTAGATGATAATTCCTTCTAGATAATCCAACTCATGCTGGCAGATTTGTGCCGGTGAGTCAGTTTGAGTAAGCGTTTTTGTCATCCAATTATTGTCGCGGTAAGTCATCCTTATCTTTCGATAGCGTAAGGCTCACTTTTAGAGATGACCTCAGGATTAAACATGACCAAGTCTGCAAAGCCTATACTGATGATAATCACGCGATTTTGATAGCCAATCATATGAGCTGTCAAACCAAGGCAATCTTCCCGATGATAATCAAGTGAGTCCTGTAAATCTTGTGCTATATAAAGATCATCTTTGGTTGCAACTTGGGATTGTTGTCCTAGAAAAATAGTGTCTTTGACAATTGTTTTAATCATGATAACCTCATTTTACCGGCTCTATAATGACTGTAGTGGGTAAAATCCACTGCGGATGTTATAGGGCTTTTTGACTGTATGCAAAAAGTCCCACATGACTTATAATGAAAAGCGACTAAACCATCATTAGAAAGTGTCATATGGAACTATTTAAGAATACCACAGATTTAATTGGATTGAAAGATAACAATATCACTATTTCTTTTGTTTTGAAACATCAAACTCATATTGAAATACGGGCTAAACTTGATTATCTAGCGCCTACTTGTCCTTTTTGTTGTGGAAATATGATTAAATACGACTTTCAAAAACCATCAACCATCCCGATTTTGGATGTTCAAGGCATGCCAACCGTCTTAAAACTCAAGAAGCGCCGTTTTCAATGCAAAAGCTGTCGTAAGGTTGTCGTTGCACAAAGCCCATTAGTGAAAAGAAACTGCCAAATCTCGCAACCGGTCTGGGCTAAAATCACACAGCTTCTAACAGATACCTTAAGCAATGCCGCCATCGCTAGGCAATGTCATGTCTCGGTAGCGACTGTCCAAAGACAACTCGAAAACTTCCAAATCATGGAGACCTTTGATAAGCTACCTGCCGTTCTGTCTTGGGATGAATTTTCGAGAAACAAAGGACAATTAGCCTTCATTGCTCAGGACTTTGAGACCAGACAAATCGTCACCGTGCTTGAAGACAATAAACAAACCACGATTAAGAACTTCTTCTACAAATTTCCAAGAAAAGTTCGTGAGACGGTTGAAGTTGTCACTGTGGACATGTCTGGTAGCTACATTCCCATCATCAAGACCTTCGCTCTCTTATTTTTAGGCTCAGGCTGAAACAGTCCACTGGACTGTTTCACTCCCAAAAGCTCGTATTGTCCTTGATCGCTTCCACATCATCCAACACCTAAGCAGGGCTATGATGGCTACGAGAATTGCCATCATGAAGAGCTTTGAAACGCAATCACTTCCTTACCGTGCGATGAAGAATCACTGGCGAATCTTACAAAAAGATAGTCGCAAACTATCTCTGGAGACGTTCTATTCAAGGACCTTTAAACAAACCGTAACCCCTCGGTAGATTGTTCAGGAGACTTTACCTTTCTCTGAGGAACTGCGCTATTATTATGACCTATATCAACTATTACTGTTTCATTTTCAAGAGAAACAAGCTAGCCACTTTTTTGACTTGATCGAGGAGCATCTGGAGACTGTAAATAAAAAGTTTCAAACAGTTTTCAAAACCTTTTCCTAAAGCGCACACGGAACAAGAGTTGACCTGGATTAAAAACATCATTCGTCGTCATCCAAAGGCTTCTCTCATCGAAATCTTTGACAAGCTCAAAACTCAAAAAGGCTATGACAGACATCCCTGCTCACTCTTTCGTATTCTCAGAAAACTCGGTTTCTTCAAACAGAAAAAAAGCAAAAGGAAATCTTACGTTCCTAAACCTTATGACACCCCTAAAAAGATCGGAGTCAAATGGCAGATGGACGTGAAATTTGTCCCTAAACACTGTTATACAGGCACTATGCCTGACAAGTTCTATCAGTACACTGTCATTGATGAGGCCAGTCGCGAGCGGTTCATCTTCCCTTTCAAGGAACAATCCTCTCACTCTACTGTCCAATTTCTTCAGATGGCCATTAAGCATTTTGGTTACCAGCCTCAAATCTTTCAAACCGATAATGGCTTTGAGTTCACTCATTTCAGGGAAACAAAGCAGATACACCCGCTTGATATCCTCTGTCAGAAACTAGGAATTGAGCACAAGTGTATTCGTCCTAGAACGCCTCGTCACAATGGCAAGGTGGAGCGTAGCCATCGCAATGACAATGAACGTTTTTACCAACATCTCCAGTTTTACTCTTACGAAGACCTCAACAAACAAATGAAAGCCTATCTCTACAAATCAAACAGACTACCTATGCAGACTTTAGGTTGGAAATCTCCTATCGAAATCAGAAAAATCCTATCAGGAGCTAGCTCCTGATAGGATAACAAACCATTCTTCGTAAACAACTCTTTTGGTCTCACATCATTGACAAATGTTCACTATTTCACAGCGGTCGATATACCAACAATAACATCAACTGCTTTTTCCATCGTTTGAAGACTGACAAATTCAAAACGACCGTGCATATTTTCTCCACCAGCAAAAATATTTGGTGTTGGAATACCCATAAAGGAAATCTTAGAGCCATCTGTTCCACCACGGATAGGTTCAATAATCGGCTTAATATCAAGTTTTTCCATCACCTCTTTTGCAAGATTAATTGGTGTCATATCTTTTTCAATTACCTGACGCATATTAAAGTATTGATCTTTCAAACTAACTAAAACACGTTCTTGACCAAGCTCTTCATTCATTTTTGCCGCAATATCTAACATTAACTCCTTACGATTTTCAAAAGCAGTACTATCAAAATCTCGGATAATGTAAGAACTATGTGCTTCTTCTACTGCACCGTCAAGTCCGTGTAGATGATAAAAGCCTTGGTAGCCTTCGGTTAATTCTGGACGATCTGATTCCGGAAGCGCATTATGAAAATCAATCGCCAGTTGAAAAGCGTTAACCATTTGATCCTTAGCTGTGCCAGGATGGACATTGCGACCTTTAAAGGTAATATCGGCTGCAGCTGCACTAAAGGTTTCAAATTGAAGTTCACCAAGTGGACCACCATCAACCGTGTAGGCGAAGTCTACATCAAAATCAGCAACATCAAACTTATCTGCACCCACACCAATTTCTTCATCAGGTCCAAAGCCAACACGAATTTCCCCATGTTCAACCTCTGGATGAGTTGTAAAATACTCAATAGCAGTCATGATTTCGGCAATACCAGATTTATCATCAGATCCTAGAAGTGTCCTACCATCGGTAGTGATTAAGGTTTGTCCATGATAATTGTTTAGATTAGGAAAATCAGTCGGTGACAATTGAAATCCTGATTCTCCTAGCGGAATATCAGAGCCATCATAGTTCTCAATAATTTGGGGATTGACACCTTCAGCATTGAAATCAGCTGTATCAATATGAGAAATATAGCCAATTTTGTAGCTGAATTTGTCAGAATTTGCTGGCAATGTTCCGACAATATAACCATTTGACTCTAAATAATGAACATCTTGTAAACCAATTTTTTCCATTTCTGGTTTTAGAATCGTTAAGGCAAAATCAACCTGACTTTGTGTACTAGGTGTTGTCTGACTGGTTTCATCACTACGTGTATTGAACTTCACATATGTTAAAAAACGATCTAATAAATTTGAATATGCCATAAAAGAACCTCTTTCTTATTTATCTCAACTGAATTATACCAAAAAATCCACTCCTACGAGTAGATTTTT
>NZ_JBLOJT010000230.1:0-608 GCF_047785745.1 Streptococcus pluranimalium
AATTCTCGTAGCCATCATAGCCCTGCTTAGGTGTTGGATGATGTGAAAGCGATCAAGGACAATACGTGCTTTTGGGAGTGAAAGAGTCCACTGGACTCTTTCAGCCTGAGCCTAAAAACAAGATAGCGAAGGTTTTGATGATGGGAATGTAGCTACCAGACATGTCCACAGTGACGACTTGAACCGTCTCACGAACTTTTCTGGGGAATTTGTAGAAGACATTCTTAATCGTGGTTTGCTTATTGTCTTCAAGGACAGTGACGATTTGTCTGGTCTCAAAGTCCTGAGCAATAAAGGCTAGCTGCCCCTTGTTTCTCGAAAATTCATCCCAAGACAGAACGGTAGGTAGCTTATCGAAAGTTTCTTTGATTTGAAAGTCTTCGAGTTGTCTTTGGACAGTCGCTACTGAGACATGACATTGCCTAGCGATAGTGGCATTGCTTAAGGTATCTGTTAGAAGCTGTGTGATTTTAGCCCAGACCGGTTGCTAGATTTGGCAGTTTCTTTTCACTAATGAGGTTTGAGAGGCGACAACCTTGCGACAGCTTTTGCATTGAAAACGGCGCTTCTTGAGTTTTAAGACGGTTGGCATGCCTTTAACATCCAAA
>NZ_JBLOJT010000231.1:0-600 GCF_047785745.1 Streptococcus pluranimalium
CATTAACCCAATCAGCAGCTACATTCGGATTTGATGTGACATTCAATGTAACTTTACCTGACTCAACAACACGTTCAACAGTTGCATTTGTGAAGGTAGCTGCTTCATTTTGAAGCCACGCTTCAATTTCATCAACCGGTAATGTCATTGGTTGATTTTGAATTTCTACACCATCCACATTAACAACAAAGTTAAAAGTACGTGTTTCAACAGTCTCTGGGGTTAAATCTACGCCAGGACGTGTGAAGTTGAAAATTGTTGTTCCTGGAGTTGAGTAATCAACGTGATCCAACTGCAAACCTTCTGCAAAACCACTTTCAATAAGTGAAGCTTCAATCGCTGCCACTGTTTCAATTGGAAGGTTGTCCTCATACTCTGACATTTGTGTTTGTACACCATCCACATTAACAATGAAAGTGTCTGCTGATACTGTAGCAGTTCCCAAAGTAGCTGAAGCTAAAACTGCTGCTGTCCCAAAAAGAATGTGTTTCTTTTTCATAAGCTATTGTCTCCTATTTGAAAAGTAAAAATTATAAACACGTTTTACACGTTTTACACGTTTTACACGTTTTACACGTTTTACACGTTTTACACGTTTTA
>NZ_JBLOJT010000232.1:0-599 GCF_047785745.1 Streptococcus pluranimalium
TCATATTCTTTGATCAGCTCACTTCGTTTCATCCCTACATTGTGAAGGTCAACGATTTGTTGTTTAAAATCATTTGTAAAATGACGGCGTATTTTTCTAGACATATTTTTCTTCTGTTTTCTTTAGTGTAGAACACGTTACAAGACTGTCTAGTTTAGTGTAACCGATTCACTTGTGACTACAGGAAATTAAAACTTGCATGTCCCAAGAGTCTGATGTACAATAGACATAACTAGTCTCCTTAGTTAAATGGATATAACAACTCCCTCCTAAGGAGTCGTTGCTGGTTCGATTCCGGCAGGGGACAATATAAAATGAAAAGAACCCTTGATTTAATAGGGTTCTTTTACGTATCATCTGAATTAAGGGGCAAATTAGGGGTAATTTTTTCTGTCGCATTATCTACTAGTTGTTGTATATTTATGGTTGTATGGCTGTAGATGGATAATGTCGTCTTGGGGTCACTATGCCCAACTCTATCCATGATGGCTTTTAATGGCACTCCGTTTTCGGCAAGGTAAGAAATATATGAGTGTCTAAAAATGTACGTATGGTAATCGCCATAATTTTTTAAGCGCTTATTGATATAAGCAAGATTG
>NZ_JBLOJT010000233.1:0-584 GCF_047785745.1 Streptococcus pluranimalium
CATCATAAAAATATCGTTATTTTAACACGACATCAACAGAACTTTCCGGCGACAATATTGAACCGTAATCGTGCCAAGGTAACATTACGCCACCATTAATATCTAATAGCTCCTCAGGTAACATTTCTTCATACATATTCTTCATATTGAATTTCTCCTATTTTTTATTTCGTGTCGCGACTACAAATTTATTATAGCAGTCGTTTCAAAAAAGATTGTCCAAAATCCTAAATTGTCGTTGAACTTTCCTAGATGGGAAAATTCTATCATTCGAGAAGGAGCCTGATAATAAAATCAATTGCATAGTCAATAAAACTAACAACCAATTTTATATTTACCCCATACTATCAATAATTGAGTGACTAATAAAATCAAAAAAACTTATTTAGGTGTCGTTTTCTGATAAATTTTCTTATAAATAATGAGATTAACTAAATAGATAAGGATGAATAGCCCCCAGTGTAGTAAGCTATCTATACCAAAAATTTCTCTAATATAATAAATGAAAGGTGCCGAAACTAGTATTTGTATAGCAATTATAAGTATTTTTTTCATTATTTTCTCCTTAAAAACCACCTATTGCT
>NZ_JBLOJT010000234.1:0-577 GCF_047785745.1 Streptococcus pluranimalium
ATTCAAGAATAATATTAATAAATCCGGAAAAAAGCAATAGAATTGCAATTATCTGACATAAATCAAAAAATGATGCAATAACATTCTGTAATTTTTTAAATCTTACCACAAAAGCGGAATATAAGATGATAGCAATAAAAATACTTCTAAAATCAGGAGCAATATCAACTGGTTCAAACCCATCTGGTGTAAACCAATTTATATAAGATAAAAATATTGAAATCATCATAAAGAAAATTGAAAGAATTCCTCTAAACTTTCGACTATAAGGTTGTGGAGAAGATTCAACTTCCGATTTTTCGATAGAAAAATCTTCTGAAAATATCTGTCTTCCCATTTCCATAGCTTCATCATAAGAAGAGGCGGAAATGACATAAGTCTGTTGATGCCGTTTAATTTCATTTATATTTCCTCGAGTTTGAACAATATATTCTTTATACATTATAATTACCTACTCCAATTAACTAGATACATACATATTATACCCGTGGTGCTAGTTGATTTCAAAATATCTCAAATGATAAGCCAGTATGATTTGTTCGATTCTCAATTGTAGTCCCCTAATGCTTCTTGTTAA
>NZ_JBLOJT010000235.1:0-565 GCF_047785745.1 Streptococcus pluranimalium
CTTTAAAAAAAGAAAACGATGAATCTCCCTCCTCCAAACGTAAATAGCGCTTCGTTGTCGCTGTAAAAATAGGGAGTGTGAAAGTCCCCCCTTTTAACCAAAAAGGGCGTCTTGGCTATTTTATTTTAAGGATCAGACCTGAAATTGTTCACCGGACAGTTTGTGACACTTGCTTCGCAAGCGTTATTTTCCGATTATAAGGTTCCCCAACCATTTTAACCCATTCCCGCATAGCTCAAAAGGTCTGGGGGATCTTTTAAGGTTACAGATAGAAAAAACATATCTTTTATCTACTACTCTAGGTCTGATTTCAAGCGAGAAACACGAACGAAATAGATATTCAGCAGTGGTTACTTGGGACTAGAAGTCCCTATCAACTGTGCAAGGAAAATGCTGAAAGTAATAAATCGCTAAGCGTTTCTCCCAAACATTGCGTTAGGATGTAAAAACGAACTCTACGTTGAGTGGTTAGACTTTTTGCCCAGTTTTAGATGTTAGCTATAAGGGCTCTATAATTTCTGTAGTGGGTAAATCCCCTATGGAGATTATGGAGCCTTTTTAAGAA
>NZ_JBLOJT010000236.1:0-562 GCF_047785745.1 Streptococcus pluranimalium
CTACTTTTGTCTATTTTTTGAGGTTTTTCAATTGAGGAAATTAGTTGAAAGTTCTAAGTTAATACTCATCTAAAATCAAAAATAGCAAAAGTCCACTGTCGCTGAACAATCGCTTTTAAGTCACTCCAATGGAGAGCCTGAATAACAGATTGTAGCTTATCTATGACGTCATCTAATGTCTTAGAACCTGTATTCACAAAGTTATAAAGCCCTTAAAAGACGATTAATGTGTGATAGTTTAACAAAAGCAACCTCTGACGATACCGATTTTTCAACATCCTTAGCCAATCTTCGAGAGTGGTTCAACCAAGCAAACGTTCGCTCAACAACCCAACGTTTGGAAATGATTTGCCAGCTGCCCTTGATTTTTTCAGAAATATCTACTGGGCAACCAAACTCCTCAATCATCATCTCCTCAAAACTTTTCCGGTAGCCAGCATCGGCTGAAAAAACCTTGATGGTTGGGAATTGTAGCATCACTTTGCGAGCCACTAAAAAGCCTGATTTTGTGTCGTGCAAATTAGCTGCATGAACCACCACATCAAGAAGATTTCCCATGGTA
>NZ_JBLOJT010000237.1:0-553 GCF_047785745.1 Streptococcus pluranimalium
TATTTTAGTGATGTCAACTTATTGGAAGAACTACAAGAAAAGGGACAGTATTATCAGACTGTTGAAAAAGCTAGGGGGCAGATTGAGGTTAGAGAATACTGGGTATCTTCAGATATCAAGTGGTTGTGTCAAAATCACCCTAAATGGCATAAATTACGTGGTATTGGGATGACTCGTAACACAATTGATAAGGATGGCCAGCTGAGTCAAGAGAATCGTTATTTTATTTTTAGCTTTAAGCCAGATGTCCTCACATTTGCCAATAGTGTACGAGGTCATTGGACTGTAGAAAGTATGCACTGGTTATTGGATGTTGTTTATCGTGAAGATCATCATCAGACATTGGATAAAAGAGCGGCTTTTAATCTAAATCTTATCCGAAAAATGTGCTTATATTTTCTAAAGGTGATGATATTTCCTAAAAAAGATCTCAGTTATCGTCGCAAACAACGGTATATTTCTGTCCATTTGGAAGATTATTTAGTCCAATTATTTGGAGAAAGAGGCTAAGCAGATGATTGATTTAAAAAGCTACCTTTTCAAAATTGATGTC
>NZ_JBLOJT010000238.1:0-544 GCF_047785745.1 Streptococcus pluranimalium
CTTACCATTCAATGCGTCTTCGTACTTATTAACGGCTTTTTTCCAAGTAAAAGAATAGAGATTGGCATCAGCTTCTAGCTTGGTGCCATCGATAAAGAGAGCGTCGTCTTCAATCATACCATTCTCACGCATGAGCAAGGTGAAGTAAATAAAAGCAGTCTTAATCAGGTTATTAGCATGCTTGCTGGAACGGAAATTATTGATGGTCTTATAACTAACATAGGTGTCCTGACTTAGCCATTTCATTGGAATTACTTCGTCATTCATCTGCACCATTTTGCGGCCAGAAAAGACCTGACGAGCATAGGCAAAAAGCGTCATTTTTAAAAGCATAGCCGGATGAAAAGCGGGTCGGCCAGTATGAGACTTTTCTTCCAGTAAAACATGATTAGGGATACTATCCACAAAAAGACTGATGAGTCTAACTTCATGATTCATGGGAATATCGTAAGCAAGATTTAGTTCCAAACTCAACTGATTTGTGTTATACTCTTTATACATAGTCATGGCTTTCTAGTTGTTTTGTCGTTATTATAATTATAAA
>NZ_JBLOJT010000239.1:0-540 GCF_047785745.1 Streptococcus pluranimalium
TTAAAGAGTTCTCGATTGGGATCTGTTACTAGTTTAAGTGCGATGACTCGGGCGTCTTTCTTGTCTGTCTTAGTCTTACGTAGAGAGAGTGATTTAGTAAATTCTTTGATGAGAAGAGGATTGGAAGTATAGACTTGATAAGCTTTTTCATGTAAGAATCTCAAAAGGTTTAAGGCATAATGTCCCGTATCTTCCATTGCGATAAGACAGTCTTGACCAAGTTGTTTTAAGGTATTATGAAGCCATTCAAATCCTTGTTTTCGATTGGTGAAGGTAATAGTCTTTAAGACTTGCTTACCAGTTCCATCTAAGACTGTGACATCATGTTTGTTTTTAGCGACATCAATGCCAACATAGAGCATAAGAGCACCTCCGAATATTAAGTATAAAACCCACTTGGTATCCACTTACTTTTTGTCTTGTCACCTTACTGAAGATTAAACGTCATTGCGTTATCAAACTCATTACCAATTGAAACAAAAAGCTGTGGTTAGAGCCTTTCGTAAATCGTCAAGCGATTGGAGGAAATACTAATCCACA
>NZ_JBLOJT010000024.1:0-19844 GCF_047785745.1 Streptococcus pluranimalium
TAAAAACGATTGTTCAGCGAAAGTGGACTTCTGCTATTTTTGATTTTGACGGATAGCCAGACAGAGCTTAACAGACGTCTTGATAGAGATACTAAAGTACGTCAACGTAATTCGGAGTTTGTCAAGAAGACACATGCGATTCGCCGTCAGCAATATCAACATTATTTGGAACCCATTATCAAAAATGCCGATATCTTAATTGATCAGTCCGCCAACGACTTTAAGATAGTTTATCAATACTCTTATGTAAAGGAATTGAAATAAGATTTTTATAATGGAGAGGCAAAGACGCAATGGTTGAGGGTATTCTAACGCACTGATGTTGTTAAATTTTACAGCCTAGTGAGATGAACAATGCTTCCCTAGTCTCTAACACAAACTGTCACGTTCCTTAGTATTTTAGCTATCCGCTGATGAGACTAATAGTATATTGGATAGCTCTTTTTAGTTTGACATTAAACCTACTATAGTGAGAAAAACGGAATTTTAGCCATCTAATGATTTCCTGTTTCAAACTCTTTTATCTGCCAAAAGCTTGGTTTTTTGTGTTAAAATAGTAGCAGTTATTATCAAGGAGAAATCATGTCAGACTTGTTTGAAAAACTCATGGAACAGATTGAAATGCCGCTTGAACATCGTCGTTCAAGGGCCTTTTCGTCTGCGGATATTATCGAGGTTAAGGTGCATTCTCTCAGTCGTCGCTGGGATTTTCATTTTGCCTTTGAGCACATTCTTCCCATCGAGCTTTACCGTGAGCTTGAGATGCGTCTAGTGTCAACCTTCAAAAATGCTGACATCAAGGCATCTTTTGATATCAAGGTTGAAGATCCTGAGTTTGACCAAGAACTCTTGCAGGCCTATTACTGTGAAGCTTTTGAACATTCCTTGTGTGCTAGTGCTGGATTCAAGGCAACTTTTTCAAAACTACAAGTGGCTTATGATGGTCAAAACGTCATTATCACAGGGCCAGCATACGCTGATAATGAGCATTTCAAAAAGAATCATATTCCTAAATTAGCGCAACAAATGGCTATGTTTGGTTTTGGAGATTTGACCTTTGAAGTTGCTTCTGATCAAGCCATGACAGAAGATTTGAAGTCGTCATTTGAAAGTAATCGTGAAGCCCTCTTAGAACAAGCTGCGCAGGAAAACCTGGAGGCACAGAAAGCCTTAGGAGCGGCGGGTCCTCCACCAGAAGAACCTAAAGCAGCTCCAGCCTTTGACTATAAAGAAAGAGCAGCTAAACGCCAAGCGGGATTTGAAAAAGCAGAAATCACCCCAATGATCGATATCCAAACAGAGGAAAATCGTATCGTCTTTGAGGGGATGGTTTTTGATGTTGAGAAGAAGACGACACGTACCGGTCGTCACATCATCAACTTCAAGATGACAGACTACACATCAAGCTTTGCCATGCAAAAATGGGCTAAGGACGACGATGACCTCAAAAAATACGACATGATTGCCAAAGGTGCTTGGCTTCGTGTGCAAGGAAATATCGAAAACAACCAGTTTACTAAGAGCTTGACCATGAATGTTCAGCAGGTCAAAGAGATCGCCCATACACCACGCAAGGACCTCATGCCAGACGGTCAAAAACGGGTGGAATTCCATGCTCACACGAATATGTCAACCATGGACGCCCTACCAACCGTGGAATCTCTGATCGATAAGGCGGCAGAGTGGGGGCATCCTGCGGTTGCCATTACAGACCATGCTAATGTACAGAGTTTCCCGCACGGTTATCATCGTGCCCGTAAATTGGGGATAAAAGCTATTTTTGGGATGGAAGCCAACATTGTTGAAGACAGTGTGCCGATCACCTATAATGAAGTTTCCATGCCTCTCAAAGAAGCGACCTATGTCGTTTTTGATGTGGAGACGACAGGACTATCAGCTGTTAATAATGATCTGATTCAGATTGCGGCGTCCAAGATGCATAAGGGTAATATCATCGAACAATTCGATGAATTCATTGACCCAGGTCACCCACTATCAGCCTTTACAACGGAGTTGACAGGGATTACCGATCAGCACGTACAAGGGTCTAAGCCACTAAAACAAGTTTTGGAAGAATTTCAAACCTTCTGTCAAGATACTGTCCTCGTTGCCCATAATGCCACCTTTGACGTTGGCTTTATGAATGCCAATTATGAGCGTCATGGCTTGCCACTCATTACCCAACCTGTCATTGATACCTTGGAATTTGCTCGTAATCTCTACCCAGAATACAAGCGTCATGGTTTGGGACCTTTGACCAAACGTTTCCAAGTTGCGCTTGAGCATCACCACATGGCTAACTACGATGCCGAGGCAACAGGACGCTTACTCTTTATCTTTATCAATGATGTCTTGGACCGTCATGGTATTACCGATATGGCAGACCTCAATACCAAGCTAGTTGCGGAAGATTCTTATAAGAAGGCTAAGGTCAAACATGCGACTATCTATGTGCAAAATCAGACTGGTCTTAAAAATATTTTCAAGCTAGTTTCTCTGTCTAACGTCAAATACTTTGAAGGGGTTGCTCGTATACCAAGGACAGTGCTCAATGCTCATTGCGAAGGTTTGTTGCTAGGATCGGCTTGCTCTGAAGGGGAAGTCTTTGATGCTGTCTTAACCAAGGGAGTTGAAGCAGCAGTTGAAGCAGCTAAGTATTATGACTTTATTGAAATTATGCCACCTGCTCTCTATGCCCCGCTTTTAGCACAAGGTACAATCAAAGATGAGACGGGAATCCAAGAAGCTATTCAAGATTTGATTGAAGTCGGTCGTCGTTTAGATAAGCCAGTTCTAGCGACCGGAAATGTGCATTATATCGAACCTGAAGAGGAGATTTATCGAGAAATCATCGTCCGCAGTCTAGGACAAGGGTCTATGATTAACCGTACCATTGGACGTGGTGAAGGTGCCATGCCAGCGCCGCTTCCCAAAGCTCACTTCAGAACCACCAACGAGATGTTGGATGAGTTTGCCTTTCTTGGAAAAGAGTTGGCTTATGAGGTTGTCGTGACTAACACGCAAGCTTTTGCCGAGCGCTTTGACAACATCGAAGTCGTTAAGGGAGATCTTTATACACCATATATTGATAAGGCTGAGGAGACTGTTGCTGAGTTGACTTATGAGAAGGCTTTTGAGATTTATGGTAATCCACTGCCAGATATTATTGACCTGCGTATCGAAAAAGAGCTGTCTTCCATCTTGGGTAATGGCTTTGCCGTGATTTATTTGGCTTCGCAGATGCTGGTTAATCGCTCTAACGAACGAGGGTACTTGGTAGGTTCTCGTGGTTCCGTTGGTTCTTCCTTTGTTGCGACCATGATTGGGATTACCGAGGTTAATCCCATGCCACCGCATTATGTCTGCCCAAACTGCCAATACAGTGAATTTATTACAGATGGTTCCTATGGTTCGGGTTATGATTTGCCAAATAAAGATTGTCCTGAATGTGGCACGTTATACAAAAAAGATGGTCAAGATATTCCCTTTGAAACCTTCCTTGGTTTTGACGGAGACAAGGTTCCCGATATTGACTTGAACTTCTCAGGTGATGACCAACCGTCTGCCCACTTGGACGTTCGTGATATCTTTGGTGAAGAGTACGCCTTTCGTGCAGGAACCGTTGGTACTGTTGCTGATAAGACAGCCTACGGTTTCGTTAAAGGTTATGAGCGTGATTATGGGAAGTTTTACCGTGATGCCGAAGTGGATCGCCTTGCCAAAGGAGCAGCGGGGGTGAAACGGACAACTGGTCAGCACCCGGGTGGTATCGTTGTTATTCCAAACTATATGGACGTCTATGATTTTACACCGGTCCAGTATCCAGCAGATGATACGTCTGCAGAATGGCAAACCACCCACTTTAACTTCCACGATATCGATGAAAATATCTTAAAACTCGATATCCTTGGGCATGATGACCCGACCATGATTCGTAAGTTACAAGACTTATCAGGTATTGATCCTTCGCAAATCCTACCCGATGATCCTGGAGTAATGGCTCTCTTTTCAGGGACTGAAATCCTTGGAGTGACTGAGGAGCAGATTGGTACCCCTACGGGGATGCTTGGGATTCCAGAGTTTGGAACTAACTTCGTTCGAGGCATGGTCAATGAAACACGCCCAACAACCTTTGCGGAATTGCTCCAGCTGTCAGGATTGTCCCATGGAACAGACGTATGGCTCGGAAATGCGCAGGACTTGATTAAGCAAGGAATCGCTGACCTATCGACCGTTATCGGTTGTCGGGATGATATCATGGTTTATCTCATGCACCGTGGTCTTGAGCCTAAGATGGCCTTTACCATTATGGAGCGTGTACGTAAGGGACTTTGGTTGAAAATTCCTGAAGATGAGCGCAATGGCTATATTCAAGCCATGCGTGAGAATAATGTGCCAGACTGGTATATCGAGTCTTGTGGAAAAATCAAGTATATGTTCCCTAAAGCCCATGCGGCTGCTTATGTGTTGATGGCTCTTCGTGTAGCCTATTTTAAAGTTCATCATCCTCTATACTACTACTGTGCTTATTTCTCCATTCGGGCGAAAGCCTTTGAGCTCAGAACCATGAGTGGTGGTTTAACAGCTGTCAAAGCCCGTATGAAAGATATTACAGAGAAGAGGCAGCGTAATGAAGCAACGAATGTAGAAAATGACCTTTTTACAACACTTGAGTTAGTCAATGAAATGCTAGAGCGTGGTTACAAATTTGGGAAATTAGACATTTATCGCAGTGACGCGCTTGAGTTTATTATTGATGGTGATACCTTGATACCACCATTTGTAGCTCTCGAGGGTCTGGGAGAGAACGTTGCTAAGCAAGTAGTTCGTGCTCGTCAGGATGGAGAATTCCTTTCAAAGACAGAGTTGCGCAAACGTGGTGGCTTGTCATCTACTTTAGTTGAAAAAATGTCCGATATGGGGATTCTTGGCAATCTACCAGAAGATAATCAGTTGAGTCTTTTTGATGATTTTTTTGCCTGAGAGGTATTCAACGGTAACTTTTATTTCAAAATTTATGAAAACAGGAGCTTGAAGCCTTTCAAGTCCTGTTTTTTCTTGACCAAATAGGTCTTCTGATGATATGATGGCACTAAATTAGTATAAGAAACTCTTAAAGGAGATTAGGATGAGTAGACTGGACAGTAACACTGCTCTAAAAGCTATGGTTGTGTTTCGAAAGGCGGAGAGAACTTTGGATGCCTTGGGGGCAAGTGTATTTAATAAGCATCAGATTACTCCAACGCAGTTCAGTGTTTTAGATGTCTTATATACTAAAGGCGAGATGAATATCGGTAAACTGATTGACTCAATCCTAGCCACATCGGGAAATATGACTGTTGTTTTGAAAAATATGGCGCGTAATGGTTGGATATACCGCCGTCGTGACGATAGAGACAAACGTGCTTACGTTATTGGTTTAACAGATGACGGTCGCCAGTTAATTGAGCAAGTTTTACCGGAACACATCGCACGGGTGGAAGAATCATTCTCTGTTTTTACGGAGGACGAGCAGCTACAGTTGATAGACCTTTTGAAGAAATTTAAAAATTTGTAATACATAGTCCTTTTTTCTTTACAAGAAAATGAGGTTCTGATATTATAACGACATAGTAATAATTTGCTACTAATTAGAAGGAGTCGTTATGACTATCATTACTAAATTCAAATCACTTTTCAAAGGGGAAAAATAAATGAAAAAAATTTTATTCGTTGTCGGCTCACTACGTCAAGGATCATTCAATCACCAAATGGCAGAATTAGCTGAGAAAGCACTTGAAGGCAAAGCAAACGTGACTTATCTTGACTATTTTGATGTTCCTCTGTTTTCACAAGATTTGGAAGCAGTAGTGCCGGCATCAGTTGCTAAAGCGCGTGAAGCTGTTCAAGCAGCAGATGCGATTTGGATCTTTTCACCTGTCTACAACTTCGCTATGCCTGGTACGGTGAAAAATCTTCTGGACTGGTTATCACGTTCACTTGATCCAAGCAATCCAGCAGCAGAATCAGCTATCCATGATAAAGTGACAACTGTCTCACTTGTTGCTAATGGTGGACATGAGCAAGCTGCTGACCAATATCGAGCACTTCTTCCATTTATCCGTACAAATCTTCTTGATCAATTTACAACATCAAACGTTAATGACTCAGCATGGGCTGATGGTCAGTTTGTCCCAACGCAAGATGTTAAGGATGCTTTGACAAATCAAGTAGATGCTTTGTTGAAAGAACTTGCCTAAGCTACAAATTAAACCAATAATAAGGATAAATCTCTCGTTAAACATTATCGAATGTTTTCGGGGGATTTTTTATACTTTTACAAAGTTTAAAAAATCAGACAATTCAATCTATTCTAGATTTCCTAGCAAAATCTTTTAAGAAACAAGGGGAAAATATTAGTTTGTGAAATCACTAACTACAATCTCATCAAGAAGCCATCTGTTATAGGATAGGAAGCGTTTCATTTCCTTGCAAATTGTGAATATTTACGTTATTATGAAAAGTGATTAATATATTATTGGAGGACAGTATGGTTACTTTGTCTAAAGAACAACACATGGATATGTTTTTGAAAATGGAACGTATTCGTGAATTTGATATGCGTATCAACAAGCTCGTTCGTCGTGGTTTTGTTCAAGGGATGACTCACTTCTCAGTTGGAGAAGAAGCAGCTAACGTTGGTGCTGTTGCGCACTTGAGTTATGAAGATCTTATCTTCTCAAATCACCGTGGTCACGGTCAATCAATCGCTAAAGATATGGATCTTAAAGGGATGATGGCTGAGCTTGCTGGTAAGGCAACAGGTGTTTCAAAAGGGCGTGGTGGCTCTATGCACTTGGCTGACTTTGAAAAAGGTAACTACGGAACAAACGGTATCGTAGGTGGTGGTTTTGCGCTTGCAACAGGGGCTGCTCTTACACAACAATACAAAGGAACAAATAATATTGCGGTTGCATTCTCAGGAGATGGTGCCACTAATGAAGGCTCTTTCCATGAGTCGGTTAATATGGCTGCGACTTGGAAACTTCCTGTTATTTTCTTTATCATTAACAACCGCTATGGTATCTCAATGGATATCTCAAACGCAACAAACACACCCCACCTTTATACACGTGCAGAAGCATACGGAATCCCAGGCTTCTATTGCGAAGACGGTAACGATGTTCTAGCTGTATATGAAACGATGGGCAAAGCTGTTGAGCATGTTCGTGGTGGTAACGGCCCTGCTATCGTTGAGGTTGAATCATACCGCTGGTTTGGTCATTCAACGTCTGATGCTGGTAAATACCGTACGAAAGAAGAAGTAGCTGAGTGGAAAGAAAAAGATCCAATGCTTAAATACCGTGCTTATTTGACATCAGAAGGGATTGCAACTGATGAAGAATTGGATGCTATCCAAGAGCAGGTAAAAGCAGAAGTTGATGAAGCTTATGAGTTTGCGGAAAACAGTCCATTCCCAGAGCTTTCAGTAGCCTTCGAAGATGTATGGGTAGACTAAGAGTAGAAAGGTAGAGGAAAAGAAAGAATGACAGAAACAAAATTAATGGCATTACGTGAAGCCGTAAACCTTGCTATGTCTGAGGAAATGCGTAAAGACGAAAACATCTTCCTTATCGGTGAAGATGTTGGTGTTTATGGTGGTGACTTTGGTACGTCAGTAGGTATGCTTGAAGAATTTGGTGCTAAACGCGTTAAAGATACACCAATCTCAGAAGCAGCTATTTCAGGTGCAGCTATTGGTGCAGCTATCACAGGTCTTCGTCCAATCGTTGATGTTACCTTTATGGACTTTATCACAATCATGATGGATGCCATTGTTAATAATGGTGCTAAAAATAACTACATGTTTGGTGGCGGTCTTAAAACACCTGTTACTTTCCGTGTGGCATCAGGTTCAGGTATCGGTTCTGCAGCGCAACACTCACAATCACTTGAAGCTTGGTTGACCCACATTCCGGGAATTAAAGTCGTTGCACCTGGTACAGCTAATGAAGCTAAAGGTCTTTTGAAGTCATCGATCCGAGATAACAACATCGTTATCTTCATGGAACCAAAAGCTCTTTATGGTAAAAAAGAAGAAGTTAACCAAGATCCAGATTTCTATATTCCACTTGGAAAAGGAGACATCAAGCGTGAAGGTAAAGATCTTACCATCGTTTCTTACGGACGTATGTTAGAGCGTGTTCTTCAAGCAGCAGAAGAAGTTGCGGGAGAAGGCATTGATGTTGAAGTGGTTGACCCACGTACCTTGATTCCTCTTGATTTGGATATGATCGTTGATTCTGTTAAGAAAACAGGTAAATTGATGCTTGTCAACGATGCTTACAAGACTGGTGGGTTTATCGGAGAAATCGCTACAAAAGTTACGGAAAGCGAAGCCTTTGACTATCTTGACCATCCAATCGTTCGTTTGGCTTCTGAAGATGTGCCTGTACCATATGCACGTGTTCTTGAACAAGCAATCTTGCCAGATGTAGAGAAAATCAAAGAAGCTATCCGTAAGATGGCTAATAACGGTAACTAATCACAATAAAATGTCAAGATAAGAAGGGAAATGAGGACAACTCCCCCTCTTATCTATTTTTACGACATAAGGGGTTGAGCCCCAATTATTCTAAGAAAGGAATACTATGGCTGTCGAAATTATTATGCCGAAACTCGGTGTTGACATGGCTGAAGGTGAAATCATCGAATGGAAAAAAGCCGAAGGTGACACTGTCGCTGAAGGTGATGTTCTCCTTGAGATTATGTCAGACAAGACGAACATGGAAATCGAAGCAGAAGATTCAGGTGTTCTCTTGAAAATCACTCGCCAAGCTGGTGAAACTGTACCGGTAACTGAAACGATTGGTTACATCGGTGAAGCTGGCGAAGAAATTACAGAGGCTGCAGGATCAACACCTGCACCTACAGAAGAAGCGAGCCCAGCACCCGCTGCAGCTCCTGCTCACACAGCAACTCCAGCAGTAGCTGCCGCTCCTCAAGGAAAAGGCGGAAAAGTCCGTGCTACTCCAGCCGCTCGTAAAGCGGCTCGTGAGCAAGGTGTTGATTTAGGTCTTGTTCCTGGATCTGGTCCTAGAGGACGTGTTCATGCTGCAGATGTTGAGAACTTCAAAGGTGCTCAACCAAAAGCGACACCACTTGCTCGTAAGATGGCTGAAGCTGAAGGTCTTGATCTTGCTACACTTGCAGGATCAGGATTCGCTGGTAAAATTAAAAAATCAGATATTCTTGCTGCCCTTGAAGCATCTAAACCAGCTTCAGCTGTAGAATCAGCTCCTGCTAAAGAAGAAAAAGTGGTTGAACTTCCTGAGGGTGTTGAACACAAACCAATGTCAGCAATGCGTAAGGCTATTTCTAAAGGTATGACAAACTCTTACCTTACAGCGCCTACCTTCACGCTTAACTATGATATTGACATGACTGAAATGATAGCTCTTCGTAAAAAACTCATCGACCCAATCATGGCTAAAACAGGACTTAAGGTCAGCTTTACTGATTTGATTGGTATGGCAGTTGTTAAAACATTGATGAAACCGGAACATGAATATATGAATGCTTCCCTTATCAATGACGCCAATGACATTGAGCTTCATCGCTTCGTTAACCTTGGTATTGCCGTAGGTCTTGACGATGGCCTTGTCGTACCAGTTGTTCATGGCGCTGATAAAATGAGCTTGTCAGATTTCGTTCTTGCTTCAAAAGACGTTATCAAGAAAGCTCAAAGCGGTAAATTAAAAGCTGCTGAAATGTCTGGTTCAACTTTCTCAATCACAAACTTGGGTATGTTTGGTACTAAGACCTTTAACCCAATTATTAATCAACCTAACTCAGCTATCCTTGGTGTCGGTGCAACAATTCCAACGCCAACAGTTGTGGATGGTGAAATTGTCGCACGTCCAATCATGGCAATGTGCTTGACAATTGACCACCGTTTGGTTGATGGTATGAATGGGGCGAAATTCATGGTTGACCTCAAGAAGTTGATGGAAAACCCATTTGAATTGCTTATCTGATGAGATTGATTTAATTTAGTTATATCACTTAATATAAACAAAACTTAAGATGGGTCGGAAGAAGAATTATCTAAGATAATCTGTGGGATAAAGCTATCTCAGTAGTATTCTAAAAATACTTCTTTCAAATACCCAATGTATCTTACGAAAGGAAATCAATAATGGCTGTTGAAATTATTATGCCAAAACTCGGTGTTGACATGGCCGAGGGTGAAATCATCGAGTGGAAAAAAGCTGAAGGTGATACTGTCGCTGAAGGTGATGTTCTTCTTGAAATCATGTCTGATAAAACAAACATGGAAATCGAAGCAGAAGACTCAGGTGTTCTTTTGAAAATCACTCGTCAAGCTGGTGAAACAGTACCAGTAACCGAAACAATCGGTTACATCGGTGAAGCTGGTGAAGAAGTGGAAGTTGGTTCACCTGCAGGCTCTGATGTTGATGTGAAACGCACAACTGAAGATCTTGAATCTGCAGGTCTTGAAGTGCCAAAAGCACCAGCTCAAGAAGTTGCATCTGCTGCTGAAAAAGCGCCACTTGCAGATAATGAGTACGACATCATCGTTGTTGGTGGTGGCCCTGCTGGTTACTACGCTGCTATTCGCGGTGCTCAACTTGGTGGAAAAATTGCCATTGTTGAAAAATCAGAATTCGGTGGTACTTGTTTGAACGTGGGATGTATCCCAACTAAGACTTACCTCAAAAACGCTGAAATCCTTGATGGTATTAAGCATGCAGCTGGTCGTGGTATCAACCTTGCTTCAACAAACTATACTATCGACATGGATAAAACTGTTGATTTCAAAAACTCTGTTGTTAAGAAATTGACAGGTGGTGTTGCTGGCCTTCTTAAAGCTAACAAAGTAACCATGTTCAACGGACTTGGACAAGTTAACCCAGATAAAACGGTTACTATTGGATCAGAAACAATTAAAGGGCGTAACATTATCCTTGCAACTGGTTCAAAAGTATCACGCATCAATATCCCAGGAATTGACTCTAAACTTGTTTTGACTTCTGACGATATTCTTGATCTTCGTGAAATGCCAAAATCACTTGCTGTTATGGGTGGTGGTGTTGTCGGTATCGAGCTTGGACTTGTATGGGCTTCATACGGTGTTGAAGTAACTGTTATCGAAATGGCTGATCGTATCATCCCTGCTATGGATAAAGAAGTATCTCTTGAACTTCAAAAAATCCTTGCTAAAAAAGGTATGAACATCAAGACATCTGTTGGAGTTTCTGAAATTGTTGAAGCAAACAACCAATTGACATTGAAACTTAACGATGGTTCAGAAGTGGTTGCTGAAAAAGCACTCCTTTCAATCGGTCGTGTGCCACAAATGAATGGACTTGAAAACCTTAACCTTGAAATGGAACGTAACCGTATCAAAGTTGATGAGTATCAAGAAACATCAATTGCTGGTATCTACGCACCAGGTGATGTGAACGGTACTAAAATGCTTGCGCATGCTGCTTACCGTATGGGTGAAGTAGCTGCTGAAAATGCTATGCATGGTAAAGTTCGTAAAGCAAACCTTGAATTCACACCGGCTGCTGTTTACACACACCCAGAAGTTGCCATGGTTGGTATGACTGAAGAAGATGCTCGTGCTAAATACGGTGACATCCTTATCGGTAAAAACAGCTTCACAGGTAACGGACGTGCCATTGCTTCAAACGAAGATCAAGGTTTTGTTAAAGTTATCGCAGATGCTAAATACCATGAAATTCTTGGTGTACACATTATTGGTCCAGCAGCTGCTGAAATGATTAATGAAGCAGCTACAATCATGGAAAATGAATTGACAGTAGATGAACTTCTTCTTTCAATCCACGGGCACCCAACCTTCTCAGAAGTGATGTACGAAGCCTTTGCTGACGTATTGGGTGAGGCAATCCATAACCCACCAAAACGTAAATAAGAGTAGTTGTTTCTAAGGACTAAAGTCCTTGAAACAAGATGCTAAACGCTATGGCAGCTTAGCTAACTCTTATACTAGAAAACACCTTCCGTTAAAATTGAACGGAAGGTGTCTTCGTCATAAGCTTATTTTAATCTAACTGCTAAAGCAGTTGATAACAAAAGGTGAGCACTATGGTGCCTCATCTAAACCTTAAACTAGAAAAATGACCTCATTAATGTCGAACGAGGTCATTTTTCGTCGTAAGTATCTATGTTATTATGCCTTGTTGTTAAACCTCATCATTATGAGTGTAAAGCTCAGCTTGATGAACTTTTGTTCAATCTTCGCTTTCGCTGCCTAGTATCTTCTGAAAAGAATTGATTATTGTGAACAGGTATGACTAGATAGTCAATGATCAAACTAAAAAAGAGTGGCAGTACATACCGGCTGCTACTCTTGTTGTCGTCGTCAGAAGTTTATTGAGTATGAAGTTATCAATAATCTAGGTTGTTTCAATACATTTTTGGAGCACTTGAAGTTGAACACTACAATGCGTTTCCTTAATTTAGAAGAACTGTTATTTAATAGATTTTAGGGTAAAGATTTGTAATATCTTGTTTTTTGCTAGCGTTTGCATTATACTTAAAGAGTATATTTTTGCACACGCAAACTAGCCAAAATAAAGGAGTTTTTCGATGAAATATATTGTCAATACCAGTAATAATCCACATTACAATATTGCCCTTGAAGCCTATGCTTTCCGTGAACTAGTTGATGAGGATGAACTATTCATTTTATGGATTAATGAGCCAGCTATTATCATCGGTCGTCATCAAAATGCCATCGAAGAAATCAATAAAGAATACACAGACGCGCATGGTATCCATATTGCTCGTCGTCTCTCAGGTGGCGGTGCGGTTTACCATGATCTGAACAACCTCAACTATACCATCATTTCTAACAAGGCTGGAGAAGGGTCATTTGACTTTGAAACATTCTCAAAACCAGTTATCGATACCTTGGCAAAACTGGGTGTTAAGGCTGAGTTTTCAGGTCGTAATGACCTAGAAATTGATGGCAAGAAAATCGCCGGAAATGCTCAAGCCTACCACAAGGGTCGCATGATGCACCATGGTTGCCTTCTCTTTGATGTGGATATGACGGTCTTGGGAGATGCTCTAAAGGTAAGTAAAGATAAAATCGAGTCTAAAGGTGTCAAGTCAGTTCGTGCCCGTGTAACCAATATCAATAACGAATTGCCAGAAAAAATGACAGTCTTGGAATTCCAAGATGCCCTCTTGAATCAAATGAAAGAAGAATATCCTGACATGACAGAGTATGTCTTCTCAGAGGAGGACTTGGCAGCCATCCAAAAATCATACGATGAACAATTTAACACTTGGGAATGGAACTTTGGCTCATCACCAGAGTACACAGTTTCACGTGCCGTTCGTTATCCAGCAGGTAAAATCACAACCTATGCCAACGTTGAAAACTCAATCATCAAAGGATTGACCATCTATGGAGACTTCTTTGGGGTCAAACCAGCTAAAGATATTGAAGAACTCTTAGTCGGCACTCGCTATGAGTACAAAGATGTTCTTGAAAAACTCCAAACAATCGATACCACACAATATTTCTCACGCATGACAACAGAAGAAGTAGCTAAAGCTATTGTGGCGTAAAAGAGTAAAACAGTAGGCTAGGACATAAGGTTCTAGCCTTTTTATTACCTTTATTTACAGCGAAGTTATTTTCAATCATCAATATTAATATAACAAAAAGTAGTGGGTATTCTCGCGTGTCAAAGACATCCCACTACTTTATTTTAGTATATTTACTAGTCTAAGATAATAACCCCTTCTTCAATCTTAAAGGGCTCTGCAATATTGATACGATCATAGAAAAGGACGCCATTAAGGTGATCTATTTCATGTTGAACGACAATGGCATTGTATCCTTTTAGTTTTAGTTTTTGTTTATGACCATCCTTGTCGAAGTATTCGACGGTAATTCGAGAATGACGAGGAACATATCCTTCAACCACACGATCAACTGACAGACATCCTTCACCATCTGCTAGAGCAGCTTGCTGTACAGAATGAGAGACAATTTTTGGATTGTACATGATTTCTTGAAGGCTATAGGCTTCTTCAGGAGGATTTCCCTCCTCATCTTCAGGGTTTGGAACAAGCACAGCGATAATACGTTTAGAAATATTTAGCTGAGGAGCTGCCAATCCAACTCCGCCACGAAGACCGAGTTTTTCAGCCATAACTGGATCTTGGGAGTTTTTTAAAAATTGCATCATTTTTTCTCCAAGGATGATATCTTGATCACTAAGTGGCAAACTGGTTTCCTCAGCTTTCAAACGCAGTGTAGGGTGCCCTTCGCGGATGATATCATTCATATCAATCAAATGCGCGGCTTTGGTAATTTTTTCAATAGGTGACATATGATTTCCTTTGCTAGTTTTATTGATAGTTTTCGTACTTTTAACTATATCATAAAATGAAAGTCAGTTAAAGTTTTGATCATGCAAGATTTTCAGGTTGACAAAAAAGAAAAAACGAATAAAAATTAAAAATACCCGTGGTGCTAGTTGATTTTCAACAACAATAAAAAGCCCAAAAGGACTATACTGTAAGTGATAAAACAAACAGGAGGTAGTCCTAATGAGCCACTTACAGTATACCGCTAAATCCCATCATTTACAATGGAATATCAAACAATTATCCCAAATTAGTTCTCAATTTTATCGCCATTACTGTCCCGATTCGTTGAAGCATCGTCGCAATATCGGTTTAGCCAAAGTTTCAGATAAGTCACTGCTTGTTTTATTGCTACTTCAAGCTGAGTTAGGCATTACCTCTCAACGCCGTTTTTACAGGATTTGTCACCTTTTCTTTGGTCATAACTTACTAGAAAGAAGCCGCTTTAATAGACGAACAAAACAATTGATTTGGTTGGTTCAGCTCATTCGGCAAGCTTTGAGTAAGGCAATCTCGCCAGATACTATTGTGATTATGGACAGTTTTCCATTGCCGCTTTGCCAGCCTATTCGCAATCATAGCGCCAAGATTTTCAATGATGTCGCTGATATTGGGTATAATGCCGCTAAAAACCTTTGGTTCTATGGTTTTAAAGTTCATATGTTGGTCACTTTGTCGGGGTTTATTCTCAACTATGTTGTGACACCAGCCTCTGTTCACGACATTAAAGTCGTTGATGAACTCCTAGAAGGCTGTAGGCAATCTGTAGTTCTTGCCGATTTAGGCTACCTCAGTCAAGAGCTAAAAGATAGGTTAGAACAGAAAGGCTATCACTTATGGACACCATTACGTCAAAACATGGTCGGTGCAGAACAACATAATCATTGGCAGTTACTTGTCATGAGAAGAACGATCGAAACTCGCTTTTCTGAACTTTGTGCGCTATTTGATATTGAGCACACGTTGACGAGAAGCATTAGGGGACTACAATTGAGAATCGAACAAATCATACTGGCTTATCATTTGAGATATTTTGAAATCAACTAGCACCACGGGTTTAAAAATATTACAAAATAGTTCGATTTAATTATTGAAAAAGAAAAAACAATGTTAAAATGAGATATATTTTTATTTTTAGGGGAAATAGCAGATGTCTTTAGAGAAAAAGTCAGTTTTAGAGGAAACATCCGAATAAATCTTGTATAAGATTGAGGATAAGCCGCCAGTAGGAGTATCGATTGTATTGGCTTTACAACACATTCTTGCAGCCTTATAGCACTACCACTTGTCGTTGCTGGTGCGCTCAAACTTCGTGTCGAAGATACATCAATCATGGTATCAGCCTCCATCTTTGTCGCAGGGATAACCACCATGCTTCAATCCAGGTGTATGGTACTCTTATCTTACAAGGTTTCTTCTTGTTTGTCTTCTAGGTCTCACATCTATTGTAACGCTACAAAATTGTAAAGAGTAATAGAAAAAATAACTAGCTTTTTGAATAACCTTGTGTTAAAATACTTAAAGCGTAGGTTTTTAAACTCATCCCGTGAGGTGAGAAAGACATCAAGGAAAATACTCAAAAAAAGATGTGTTCTATCAGCTTTTGAGGATTAAACAATTGAGGGCCTATGACTATATTACATAGCTGGGTCCTTTTGTGTAGACAAAAGGGGTTGTATTCCATGTGAATATGACTTTTCTTATGCCCAGAGAAAGAGGAGATATGTCACAAAACACGATTACTACAGATGAACATTCAGTCATTGATGTTGATTTGAATAAAGTCGATTTGCTTTTAGATGTTCATGAAAAGCCGGCCTTTGGGAGAGGCATTTTGCTTAGCTTCCAACACGTTTTTGCCATGTTCGGAGCGACTATTTTAGTTCCCTTGATCTTGGGTATGCCAGTTTCAGTTGCCTTGTTTGCTTCAGGTATTGGAACCTTGATTTATCAAGTTGCCACTCATTTTAAAGTGCCCGTTTATCTAGGTTCTTCTTTTGCCTATATTACGGCGATGGCAACTGCAATAAAAGCCATGGGTGGTGATGTTTCGGCGGCTCAAACGGGGATTTTATTTGTCGGGCTTATCTATGTTCTGATTGCAGGTCTTGTCGGCTTAGTGGGAACATCTTGGATAGACAAATTACTACCCCCTGTTGTTATTGGACCAATGATTATTGTAATTGGTTTGGGCTTGGCAGGTTCTGCGGTGACCAATGCCGGTTTTGTTGCAGATTCTGATTGGCGCCATATCTTGGTAGCTACAGTAACCTTCTTGATTGCTGCTATTATCAATACAAGTGGTCGTGGTTTTATCAAAATTATTCCATTTTTAGTAGCGATTATTGGTGGTTATGTGCTATCTGCTTTCCTTGGTTTGGTTGACTTTACACCTATTAAGGAAGCAGCTTGGTTTGAAATCCCTCAATTTTACCTTCCTTTTAAAATAGGTCATTTTCAAACCTATAAGCTCTATTTTGGCCCAGAAATGCTTGCTATCTTACCGATCGCAGTTGTAACGATTGCTGAGCATATCGGCGATCATACTGTTCTCGGTCAAATTACTGGTCGTCAATATTTAAAAAATCCAGGGCTAAAGTATACCTTAATTGGAGATGGTGTGGCAACAGCAGTATCTGCTTTGATTGGTGGTCCTGCTAATACGACTTATGGAGAAAACACGGGCGTTATCGGAATGACAAGAATTGCCTCTGTATCAGTAATTCGTAATGCAGCCTTGATTGCTATTGCCTTCTCCTTCTTTGGAAAATTTACGGCCTTGATTTCAACAATTCCAAATGCTGTATTAGGAGGCATGTCCATTCTACTTTATGGTGTTATTGCAAGCAATGGTTTGAAAGTATTGATTGAAAGTCGTGTTGATTTTTCTCAAGTACGTAATCTAATCATCGCTAGTGCGATGCTTGTTCTCGGTTTAGGTGGTGCCGTGCTTGAGTTGGGAGCTTTGACGCTCTCAGGAACAGCACTAAGTGCCATTGTTGGTGTCATTCTCAATCTTGTCTTACCTTTAGCTCACCTAAAACAAGACTAGTAAGAATTGCAAAAGTACTTCAATCTTGGATTGCCAAGGCTTGAAGTGCTTTTTTATTAGTGATTTTGTAGTGTTTGAAGCGTGTTTTTTGGATAATGTTTTCATCAAGCATTTGTTTCACCACACGGTTTAAATGACGGTAGCTAGTTCCCAAAGCATCAGCTAAAAGGGATAGTTCAAGTGTGAATTCTTCTGTATTGGCTATATTTAAAATATGGCTGGCTAAACGCTCTTTAACAGAATAGGTGATATTAGTGGATGAGCTGACATTCTGTTGATAGCATTTTAGCGCAATTTCTCGACCAACTTGATATAGAAAAAGAGGATCTGATAATAACTCTTCCTTATCAAAAAGAGGTAGTTGAATAAGCTGGCAATCTTCTAAGGCGATAACGGAAGAGACAGCAGTTTTCTGAGCTAGGAGTTCAATGTCACCGATGATAGTAGGCGTTTGAATGGTTTCTAGAATATGCTCTTTGCCGTTGGCAGATTGTCGAATGACTTTAGCTTTGCCAGATAGAAAATAAGAGATGTGATTCAAAAGGTCTCCTTGATAACAAATGACTTCCCCTTTTTGATACGTAATACGCTGTAAATGCCGATGATATTTTTCTGGGAAAAAATGGTGTATGGCCTCGTTAGTTAAGTGGTCCTCGATTGATTTGTCCATAAAAAATCGTTTTCATCCTCCTTTTAGGACATAGGTCCTATTTATAACACTTAAGATTCATTATACTGAGCATAGTTTAATTGTGCAAGAAAGGTTCCTTATGAAGTCTACCCTTGAAAGAGCTAGTCTGCTCTCATTATCTCTAATGCTGGTATCAACCTTTGCTATATCACCAGCCCTACCTCAGATGATTACTCATTTTGAAAAAAATGGTTACACAGCTTCGCAAATTGAGGGGCTTATTCCTCTGTCTTCTTTTGCTATCATGGGGATTTTGCTCTTAAGTCCATTCATCAACCGATTGTTGAAAGAAAGGGCCATTATTGTTATTGGTCTTTTGTTGTTATCTGTCGGAGGTAGTTTACCGGTTGTTTTTCAAAGTTATCCTATGTTACTTGTCTCACGAATCCTTTTGGGAAGCGGGATTGGTATGCTTAATGCGCGTGCTATTAATATTATTAGTGAACGCTTTACAGGAAAAGATCGTAGTCGAATGCTTGGTCTCAGAGGCTCTATGGAAGTTCTGGGATCAGCGGTACTGACCTTTTTGGCAGGACAATTCCTGGCTATCTCCTGGTCTGTTTCGTTTGCGATTTATGCTTTTGGTTTGTTGATTTTAGTCATGTATCTAGCGTTTGTACCAGAAGCCCCTCCAGAAAAAGAACATGAGCAAACTCTTGCAAAAGCCTCTCGTCTGTCTTACCAGCAATTACTTTATATTGTTGGGACTGCTTGCTATGCGGGCTTCATTATCTTGGTCAATTCCTCAGTCACTATTAGGATTCCTCAAGTTGTGGAGAGTCTCGACTTAGGCACAGCGTCCCAATCCAGTATTCTACTGAGTGCTATGATGATTATGGGGATTTTAGCGGGAGGCTTGTACTCCCCTTTGATGGATTTTTTAGGGAAATTCTTCCAAGTTGGTGTTAGTTTGATTTTTGGTTTAGGCTGTCTCATCTTATGGCAAGCTGATAACTGGTTATTTTTAGTGCTTGGCGCCTTGATGTCAGGTTTCTTCTATTCTTTAGCTGTGACTTACGCTTTTCATACCATCTCAGAAAAGATGCCTGCTCATCTTGTTGCAACAGCGACAACTCTGGTTCTTCTGGGATGCAATCTAGGAGGAGGATCAACAGCTTTGGCGTTAGAAGTGTTGAGCGCTTTAACAAATACCCCAACTGGTGTTTTTGGCTTGTATGCTTTACTCATCCTTAGTATGTCAGTTTGCTTACTGGGAGGTCGATTGTTTTCAAAAAGAAAAAATTGACCCTAAGTCTATAATTTGATAAAATAATAAAGTCGGTAATCGACAAAACCAACTTTTTCTTGGTTTTAGGAGTGCCAATCCTAGGACTCGGATCAAGCAAAAAAAGGAGAATATACTATGGCAATCTCAAAAGAGAAAAAAAATGAAATCATTTCACAATACGCTCGTCATGAAGGCGACACAGGTTCAGTTGAAGTTCAAGTAGCAGTACTTACTTGGGAAATCAACCACCTTAACAACCACATCAAAGAGCACAAAAAAGACCACGCGACATACCGTGGTTTGATGAAGAAAATCGGTCACCGTCGTAACTTGTTGGCATACCTACGCCGCACAGACGTAAACCGTTACCGTGAGCTTATCCAATCTCTTGGACTTCGTCGTTAATTCGAAGACAAAAACCGTAGAAAAGCGACTGAAAAATAGAAAACTGCCCGAAA
>NZ_JBLOJT010000240.1:0-537 GCF_047785745.1 Streptococcus pluranimalium
GAGCCGATTTAAAGCGAGCCTTTGACACCTTGCTCAGTTCGGAAGTTAATAACGAACAAATGCGAGAGTTACTAATTGGATTAGGATACGAACCAACCAATGAAATGTCACTAGCCTTAGTAGTACTTCAAAAAGCCTTGAACGGGGACGTTAATGCGTTCTCCAAAATTCAAGAGGTGATGGACAAGGAATAAGAAAAAGCCACCCTACTAATGGAGGTGACCATACTCAGTATTCGCCCAAGGAACGATAATGATTAATACCATTTTCATTATAGCCTGATATCCGAAGACCGATAAAAACAAATAGTCGGAGTATTACAAAAAAGAAATTATTTCGTAATCCATATGCAATAAAAGGTTGTTTCTTCCCTTGTTTTGTTATATTATAATGAAATGAAGCTTGTTAAGCGCTTACTAGCTTTGATTTGTTGTTACAAACCACTAAGTTGGTTTCCCTGTTTGACCCTCAAGAAGGAATGATATGAGGTTAAAGAAAAGGTTTAGAATTGGGATTATCTCAAGTGTTGCGTTGTTA
>NZ_JBLOJT010000241.1:0-534 GCF_047785745.1 Streptococcus pluranimalium
ACAATAGATGAATGGCACTGCACCCATAAAATGAGACATAAGAAAAACACTCCTGTTGAAAACTAGTAAACTAGAAACAGGAGTGTTTTGTTATGATCAAAAAAGCGTATTCGGTAGAAACTAAGTTAGCCTGTATCGAAATGAAAAAGACTGGAAAGTCTAACAAAGTTATCAAAGAGACTTTGGGAATCAAAAATAAGAATCAAATCGACACTTGGATGACATGGTATGAGAAGGAAGAACGCCATCGATGCCACCAACCCGTAGGGAAACAGTATACATACGACAAAGGGATGACGCAACTATCTGAAGTAGAACAGTTGAGATTACAGGTGGAACTATTAAAAAAGTATCACAGCTTGATAAGAAAATCGACAAAGTAAGTCTTATCAAACTTGTGGATGACTATAAGAACCTGTATTCACAAAATCATAGAGCCTTTAAAAGCCGACTAATGTGTGATAGTTTGACCAAAGCAACCTCTGACGATACCGATTTTTCAACATCCTTAGCCAATCTTCGAGAGTGGTTCAA
>NZ_JBLOJT010000242.1:0-533 GCF_047785745.1 Streptococcus pluranimalium
GCTTTTGTATTTCAAAAAAGTTTTGAAGACCGTTCGAAATTCTTTATTCACAGTCTCCAGATGCTCCTCGATCAAGTCAAAAAAGTGATTAGCTCGTTTCTCTTGAAAGTGAAAAAGCAATAGTTGATATAGCTCATAGTAATAGCGCAGTTCTTCAGAAAAGGGTAAAATCTTCTGAACAATCTCCCGAGGGGTTAAGGTTTGTATAAAGGTCCTTGAATAGAACGTCTCCAGAGATCGTTTTCGACTATCTTTTTGTAAGATTCGCCAGTGATTCTTCATCGCTCGATAAGGTAAGGATTGCGTGTCAAAAGATTTCATAATGGCAATTCTCGTAGCCATCACAGCCCTGCTTATGTGTTGGATGATGTAAAAGCGATCAAGGACAATACGTGCTTTTGGGAGTGAAATAGTCCAGTGGACTGTTTCAGCCTGAGCCTAAAAATAAGAGAGCGAAGGTCTTGATAATAGGAATATAGCTACCAGACATGTCCACAGTGACAACTTCAACCGTCTCACGAACTTTTCTGGGG
>NZ_JBLOJT010000243.1:0-532 GCF_047785745.1 Streptococcus pluranimalium
AACCAAATAATTAAGGGCGTAAAATCTGCCTGAAAAATAGGAATCTAACCTAGTATGCTTGCATACAAGGCAGGTTATCTTTTTTTCAAGGATTTAGCCCGGGTACAATTTAGATTGTATAGGTTATGAAAAGGTCCCGTGGTGTAGCGGTTATCACGTCGCCCTGTCACGGCGAAGATCGCGGGTTCGATTCCCGTCGGGACCGTTGAAATCGAGAGAAAAATGAGATTTCAATTGGCAGATAGAGGAAACAGAGTTTCCAACATTATGCCATAAAATTGATAAAGACTCGTTAGCTCAGTTGGTAGAGCAATTGACTTTTAATCAATGGGTCACTGGTTCGAGCCCAGTACGGGTCATATAGGCGGGTTTGGCGGAATTGGCAGACGCACCAGATTTAGGATCTGGCGCTTAACGGCGTGGGGGTTCAAGTCCCTTAACCCGCATATAGGAAATAGCCGGCTTAGCTCAGTTGGTAGAGCATCTGATTTGTAATCAGAGGGTCGCGTGTTCAAGTCATGTAGCCGGCATA
>NZ_JBLOJT010000244.1:0-531 GCF_047785745.1 Streptococcus pluranimalium
ATCAAATTGTCCTAATGTTTTTGTATTCATGATGAATACCTCCTTATTTTATGTTATGTGTCGCGACTACAAGTTCATTATAGCAGTTGTTTTAAAGAAAATTATCCAAAATCCTAAATTGTCGTTGAATTTTCCTAAATGGTAATAAATCAAATCATAGATTCATAAAATAATTCAAAATAGGTTTCGGCACTTCAATCATCAGTGGTTACCTCTATTTTAGCAACTAATCAAACATGGTTACATAGCTAATTAGGAAATAATATAGTCCATTTCTTAACATCTATTATCAAAAAAACATCCAAATTATTTCTAGCTTAGATGAAAATATCATATTTACTTAACCGCTATATTTATCAAATCAAAGTAAACAAAGCCGTTCCATAGTATATGAGCTAGTGTTGAGAAATAGATATTTTTGCTAAAACGATAGATTAAGGCATACAAAGCACCAGGAATAGCATATATCCAAAACGCCTGAAAATCACCAGCTGCTATTATGTGACTAGCAGCAAATGCGAACGCTGATAG
>NZ_JBLOJT010000245.1:0-521 GCF_047785745.1 Streptococcus pluranimalium
TCAGAATGTCAGGCAGAAGATATTCCATTTTACCTTGAAATTTTGACCTATGATGAGAGCATTTCGGACAATAATAGCCCAGAATTTGCCAAGGTCAAAGCGCGTAAGGTCAATGGAGCTATGAAGGTTTTCTCAGATGAACGCTTTGGTGTGGATGTGCTTAAGGTAGAAGTACCTGTCAATATGAACTTTGTGGAAGGCTTTACAGATGGCGACGTTCTCTTTACCAAGGAAGAAGCTGCGCAAGCCTTTAAAGATCAAGAAGCGTCAAGTGACTTGCCATACATTTATTTGAGTGCAGGTGTCTCAGCGAAACTTTTCCAAGAGACCTTACAGTTTGCGGCAGCCTCAGGCGCTAAGTTTAACGGAGTTCTTTGTGGCCGTGCGACATGGGCAGGCGCTGTCCCTGTTTATATCAAAGAGGGCGCAGATGCAGCACGTGAGTGGTTGCGTACCGAAGGCTTTAAGAATATTGATGACCTAAACAAGGTGCTTGCGGATACCGCTAGCTCTTGGGAAGA